>JAFZVO010000114.1 GCA_017617775.1 Bacilli bacterium
AATAATATTCTACGTAAGGGAATTGAAATGCTTACTAAGGATGGGACACATCCGGATAGCTTGTTTATGCTTGATCCGTTAGGGTCATCGCGCAAGAAGCCCCAACTTCTATAAGTGGGGGTAGTTCACTTTACTTTGATTATCTATCGAGGACTAACGCTCTGATGTTGCAGAGGATTGCTAAGAGAGATAAGCTTCCGCAGATATAACTTCCAGCGTGGAGGTGATATCCGGAGTGAGTGACATAGTCAGCGTTACCGTAGTTCAGTAAGCACCACCAGACCACACACATCATCACAAGGGCGATGCCAATCGCTTCTAAGACGGAAGCGATGAGGAGAGTTAATTTCTCCGCGCCATAGGATGGTTGGATAGTGGGAAGAGCGAGAACTCCAGTCATTAAGCCACCGACTAAGATTAACATGTAGCCGATGAAGGCTGGCCAAGCTCCTTTGTAGGTGCCGCTTTCTGAATTGAAGAATCCAGTGAGTGCGTTGTAGGTCTGTCCTTCTGCGATGAAGGCAGGGACGAACATCATGAGGACAGCGAGTATGGCTAAGCCGAAGCTGATCCACATAAAGACGACACTATCGAGTTTGTTATTATTCATCTTCTTCCTCCTTTATCTATTGAGAGTTAATTGTTTTCAAGTTGGTGCGCGGGATGAGAATCGAACTCACACAGGATACCCTATACGCCCCTCAAACGTACGCGTCTACCAGTTCCGCCACTCGCGCATTGCATTTTATATTTTAATGAAATGAGGGTTTCTTTTACAAGAACAATTTAAATTCCTAGTATTGGAGCGAACACAAATGTCCATAAAAGGAAGTATGTTAAGAGAGAGACAATATCGACCATTGTCGTGGTTAAAGGTCCACACATAACGGCAGGATCTTTTTTGATTAATTTTGCAAAAAATGGTAGCAAACAACCAATTAAACGAGAAACCATGATGGTGGTGAATAGTGTACCAGAGACTAAGGAAGCGACGATTAACATGGTGGTTCCTCTAGTGAGGAAATCATAACGATCCATCACTGTATCAAGAGAGACGATACCGACCGCCATTTCAAACATCAACCAACCAAAAGTGAAGACGGCGATGATACTGGCGATTACTAACGCGACACGGAATTCTTTCCAAACAACTTTCTTCGCATCACCTTTATCGAATTCATCTAAGGCTAAAGAACGGACGATGATAGTGGTAGTTTGGTTGCCAGAATTACCGCCGGCATCCATAATTAATGGAGTGAAGACAGAGAGGATGGAGAATGTCGCAATCGCGGTTTCAAATCGAGAGAGAATTAATGTGGAGAACACTTGTAAAATCATTAAGACGATAATCCAAGGGACACATTTCAAAACCAATTTATAAATTGGAGTCTTGAGATATTCATCTTCCACAGGTGTAACCTGATTCAACATGGAGATATCTTCTGTGGCTTCTTCGACGATGATATCGACGACGTCATCGATAGTGATGATACCGATGATCTTGTTCTCTTTGTTGACGACCGCCATCGCATTCAAGTCATAACGTTTGAACATGTTCGCGACTGTTTCTTGGTCATCGTTGACATGACAAGTGACAAAGTCACGATTCATGATATCTTCCATCGTGTCAGTCTTCTTCGCGAAGATCAAATCATCGAGGTCGACAGTACCGACCATCGTTCTCTTTGCATCTCTGATGAAGAGGGTATAGACAGTTTCCGCATCTTTACCTCTTTCTCTAATGTCTTCGATGACTTGTTCAACAGTCATAGAGGACTTCATATCGAGGAACTCAGTAGTCAACAAACTACCAGCGGTATCTTCTTCGTAATTTAATAATGTATTGATGTCTTTTCTTAATTCTTTTGGAGCGACCTTCAACACACGATTGACGAGGTTGGCAGGCATCTCTTCCAAAGTATCGACAATATCATCAGCAAAGGAATTCTCTAACATAGTTAGAAGTTCTTTATCAGTGAAGGCGTTGATGATCATCTCTTGCTGCTCACTGGTGAGTTCCGCGAAGAAATCAGCAGAGTATTCGCTGCCAATCACACGGATGAGATAAAGGAGTGTTTTCACATCATTCACATCTTCTAACGCTTCTGCGATATCGATGGTTGGAGTGGTTTCGAACAACTCTTTTAAGGCTTTCACCTGCTTATTCTGGATAAGCTCTTCTAGTAATGTTTGTAATTCTTCCTTTTCCATAACTAACTACTTATTTCTAACCCATTTCTAATTATTTGACAAGTTTTTTAAGAAAAAACGTATAAATAATGCAAAACTATTATTTTGTTGCTAAAATATTGGGTGGAATAGAGGACATAAAAAATGAAAGAAATTTTAGTCGAAACAAGTGCGAGACACATCCACTTGAATGAACAACAATTCAAACAATTATTTGGTGATGACGCGACCCTCGAAGTGAGAGGTATGCTCAGCCAACCTGGACAATTCGTTTCCACATCCCGTCTTGATATCGTCGGACCAAAGAGAACATTAGCCAATGTCTCCATCCTTGGACCTTTTAGAAAAGAAGCCCAAGTCGAGATCTCTGCGACTGATGCGAGAGCCATCGGCGTCCCAATCGTCATCAGAGAGAGCGGTGACATCAAAGGTTCCGCCCCTGTTAAACTCGTCGGACCAAAAGGTGAACTCGAATTAGCGGAAGGTTGTATCGTCGCCAAAAGACACATCCATATGACTCCAGCCGACGCCGAAGAATTCGGAGTGGAAAATGGGCAAATTGTCCAATTGGAGTTAAACACAGAAGGACGTAGACTCACATTCGGTGATGTTGTCGTCAGAGTAAGAGCGGATTTCGCCCTTGCTTGCCATATCGATACTGATGAATCCAATGCCGCGGGATGCGCTGGCACTGTCTACGGAAAGTTAATCAAATAATTATGCCAGTTTTAGAGTTCCAACCTCAGAATGTCTGTTCCCGTCAAATTCATATTGAATATGACGATAACGGAATCATCACGAAAGCATCACACATTGGAGGATGCAAAGGCAACCTCGATGGAATATGCTCTTTGTTCGTGGGAATGGATATTAAAAAGGTCATTGAAAAACTCGATGGCATCCAATGTCGAAATGGGACGAGTTGTCCTGATCAAATCGCGAAAGGTTTAAAGAAAATCAATCTCTAAATTATAAAGGCTCACTCAATGTGGGTCTTTTTTTCTTGTGTTTCTATTCTATCTTTGTTTTAATAAAAGCATGGTCGTGGTCATCACTTGTTTGATGCCGACCCACAGCTAGTCTGTGCAGCTCCATTACGGAGCCTTTTTTTACGCTTTTTGTAATAGGAGCCATAAGTTGGGTTGTTGTTTTGGATTTTAAGAATAATGTAGATATCATTATTGTCGAACGACATATCCTCATATTCTTTTTCTCCATAATCATCACGTATACCAATAAATGGTCTCTTTTTTACTAATGAGATATCGACGTTATTGTCGGTAGGGACTGTTAGTTTGATGTACCCTTTTCTAAGTCCAAGTTGTGCATACTCTTCTTTCGTCATAGATCCAGTAACAACTGCATAGAAAATCTTTTCTTGCGTGTCGATTTTAAAGATTTGTCCTGGGTGACCGCCTGGACTTCCATCAAGCACACGATAGAATTTTCCAATCTCAAGTTTAATAATGTGCTTTCTTTTCTGTTTACTCATTTTTATATCCTTCTTTCTACTTGC
>JAFZVO010000115.1 GCA_017617775.1 Bacilli bacterium
ACTATGTTAAAAACATGATCACTGGTGCCGCCCAAATGGATGGCGCGATCCTCGTTGTTGCCGGTACTGATGGTGTTATGCCACAAACTCGTGAACACGTCTTACTTGCTCGTCAAGTCGGTGTTCCTTACATCGTCGTCTTCATCAACAAGACTGACTTAGTTGACGATCCAGAATTATTAGACTTAGTCGAAATGGACGTCCGTGATTTATTAAACAACTATAACTTCCCAGGCGATGAGCTCCCAGTCATTAGAGGTTCTGCTCGTTTAGCCTTAGATGGCGATCCAAAAGAAGAAGCTCACATCTTAGAATTAATGGATGCGGTCGATACTTATATCCCAGATCCAGTTCGTGATGTTGATAAACCATTCTTACTCGCTATCGAAGATGTTATGACTATCTCTGGTCGTGGTACTGTTGTTACTGGCCGTGTTGAAAGAGGTAGCGCCAAAATCGGTGATACTGTGGAAATCGTTGGTATCAAAGAAACTAAATCCACTGTCATTACTGGTCTTGAAACATTCCGTAAATTAATTGACGAAGCCGTTGCTGGTGATAACGTCGGTGTCTTACTCCGTGGTATCAACCGTGACGAAGTCCAACGTGGTCAAGTCTTAGCCAAACCAGGCTCTGTTACTCCACACACTAAATTCAAAGCTTCCGTCTACGTTTTAACTAAAGAAGAAGGTGGCCGTCACACTGCGTTCTTAAGCAACTACCGTCCACAATTCTACTTCCGTACTACTGACGTCACTGGTGTCATTACTCTTCCAGCCGGAACTGAAATGGTTATGCCAGGTGATAACGTCGAACTCACTGTTGAATTAATTCACCCAATCGCCATCGAAAAGGGTACTAAATTCTCCATCCGTGAAGGCGGCAGAACTGTCGGTGCTGGTACAGTTAACGAAATCATTAAGTAATTTAATTGGATTTATCAATAAGAGGGTCTCATTGAGGCCCTTTTTATTTTATAAATAAAAAAAGAATACTTGTTTATTCCTATATAATTATATAAAATAATATTCGCTAATGGTCCCTTAGCTCAGCTGGTAGAGCAACTGACTCTTAATCAGTGGGTCAAAGGTTCGAATCCCTTAGGGATCACCAAGCGTCAATTAAACCACTCTCTCGGGAGTGGTTTTTTCTTCCCTTTTTATATAAAATTAATAAAGGAAAATAATATGAATGCATCGCATTATATCGATACAAAAAAGAAAACGATTATCGCTATCTTAATCATCTATTTCTTATGCTTTGCGTTCCGCGCATTGGAATACTTTGTGATTCGTACGGACCAAACATTCCTAGGCGAAGCCTTTATTCATAAACTCATCGGCATTGGTATCCTCATCGTCGCGGTGAAGTTCTTCCAGTTCACATTCGCGGATATTGGCTTTAAGACAGGCAAAGCCTTACTAGATATCTTAAAAGGATTAGGGTTTGGTCTTGCCACATTTACGATCGCGTACGGCGTAGAACTCATCATCGTCGGCGTATCAGGAGAGTTAAAAGGTTTAGAACTATACGTCACTGCTTATTCGGTAAACGGGAATATCGGTCATCAGACAGACTTCTATTTCTTCATCATCTGCATCGTCGGAAACATTATTAATGTTTTGATGGAAGAAGGGGTCTTTAGAGGATTATTCCAGAAGATGTTAGGGAATCATTACAAGTTTGTGATCGCCGCGGTTATCGCCTCCTTATTATTTGGCTTTTGGCATATCATGGGACCATTAAGAAACTATGTTGATGGAAATCAGAGTTTAGGCGGTTTTATCGGTGAGAGTTGTTTGCTAATCGGTACTTCCGCGTTAGTGGGCTTCAAATTTGCGATGATGGGTAAACTCACAGGCAATCTCTATATGGCGATGGGCGACCACTTCGTCAACAACACAATCATCAATATTCTTCATGTCGTTTCCACTGATGAAGCGGATCAATTACAAGTTATCAGAATCACGATTGCTCAGTTGTTATCATTTACAGTGGTCTTGATTTGGTATTTGATCATCTATTTCAAAAACCGAAAACAGACACAAGAAGAACAAGTAGGAGAGTAAAACAAAAGGCGCGAGAAGCGCCTTTATTGTTGTTTTAGTGCTGTGATAATTAAGCGTCTGCGTTACCGCTGTTGTTATCGTTTGTTGTCGCGTCAACAATCTGTGGATTTGGTTCCTCGTTATCGAGAACAACAACATCAGTTTGATTCACAATATCATCAGCGATTTTCTTCGCTCTCACCGTGGCCACAATACCAAAGATAATTTGGATGACACCGACTAAGCACATGAGCGCGCCTGTTGCGACATAAATCACGACTGTTGCTTCTTCTGAGAAAACGTAGGATAAGATACCAAGCGTTAAGAACATCGCCCCTAATAAGAAGAAGAGGACGATAGAGACCTTTGGTCTTTTAAAGAAGATCATCGCTGTTGCTTCGCCGAGGAAGACCACGCCGATAGTGGTGAGGATTGTTCCGACAAAGACGACGATTAAATCTTGAATCATCGTGTTATGCACACAGAGAAGAACGCCGAGGGCAATCGCGAGGTCACCATAGATAAAAGCTGGGTCAAAGTATTTGTTTTTCAATGAGAAAATGCCAGAGAAAATACATGAGGCGCCGAAAATAAATAATGATATCGCCAAGATGACAGATAATGATTTCGCGATAAAATCAGGATAATTTATTGAGATGATGATAATGGCCGCGCCCGCACCGAGGAATAAAGCCCCAAATACGATTTGCATCCATTTATGTCTTGCGTATAAAGTTTTCATAATTTCTCCTCCTTTATTAACCACATTATACTCTTATTTATTGTGATAAATAAAACATATTTTAAAAGAAAAGATTTATACAAATAATGTAGGTTGATTATTTAATTGTAAATAATTGTTCTCCTCTCGGATTATTAACAATTTCACAAATTTCTTTTGTGATATTTACTTTGACAAAGTAAAATTAATATAACATCAGTTGTTTTATGAATGACAAATTAGCGAATTATTTTAAGAATTTCAATGAACGTCTCACCGATGATTTAGGCAGTAGATTTGATTATCCAAAGCTTCTTTCATATGGTAAGAAAAATAGAGCGGCGATTACTTTAGTGGATGACACATTAAATCTTCCTTGGCTTGATGAAGTCGAAGAGATAGTGGAAAAGATTAAAACCATCGTCAACAATGTAAATCCTAATATCGATCCAGAAGCAGAATTTGAGAATGGTCAGTTTGATACTTTTGAAGACCGTTATATCGTCTTCCTCATCGATCAACTCGCGAAGCTTCTCGCAGTGACGAGTTCTCATCTCGCCTCATCGACAAAGAAACTAAGCGACTATTATATCAATCATCGCATTCCTTTAGGAGAGATGAGAAAACTGAATGGAATCAATATTTTAAATAGCCGTAATTCTCTCTTCCTCAAAGAGGAAAGAAAACTCGTGACGATGAGAGAGATTCTCGGTAGATTAATGGATACGAATTATTATATCAATCTCAAGAAGTCTGTTCGTTTTGACGAAGGATGTGTCTGTATCAATAGTGTCCTCGCCAACGAACCTCTCTATAGTGAATGTTATGACTTCTATAAGAGATTAGAAGAATTATTGTCCGCTCATTATGATTTGCCAGAACCAGTGAGAAACATCGATTATCAAAACTTCGCTTTCCTCTCTTTATTATTAGCCTTTGATGAAAGAGGATTTATTTTAAGTGGAGCAAGTC
>JAFZVO010000116.1 GCA_017617775.1 Bacilli bacterium
TCTTAATGATTCAGTGGAAAGAATATATGGCTTTGTCCGCGCGTTAAGCGATGAACCAGGAGCATATTTAAACCTCGATGATGAAGTATTAAAAATTTATAAAGCAAAGATTGTCTCTAAAGAAGTTAAAGGTCAAGTTGGAGAACTCCTCCAAATCGATAAAAATGGTGTTCTTTTACAATGTAAAGACGGCATTCTTTCCCTATTAGAGTTACAAAGAGGAGGAAAGAAGAGAATGGGTTATAAGGATTTCGCGAATGGAAATGCTGCCCTTCTCCATCACATTCTCCGATGAAATTATCATTAAGCGTCCATCAACTAGTTGATTTTTTGTTACGAGAAGGCGATATCGATTCTCGTATTTTTTCACGTTCAACGATGAGTGAGGGCAGTGAGATTCATTCGCGTTATCAAGCGATGCAGTCTAGCGCCTATCTCTCTGAATATCCTTTAAAAACCACATTAGTGGTGGAAGAGGTTGAAGTGAGCATTGAAGGACGCGCGGACGGCATCATCAAAAATGGGCCTAGTGATTATATCATTGATGAAATCAAATCTACGGTCGCGCCTCTAGATGAATTCTATGAATCTAATAAAGGTTGGCATTTAGGACAAGCGAAAGTCTATGGTTATATGTTCCTTAAGGAACAACATTTCGATAATATCGGGATCAGACTAACCTATATCCGTCAAGGCGAAGAGAGCGATAAAAAGATTTATGATTTTTCATTCTCCTATTTAGAGCTAGAGCAATTCGTCATCGATCTCGTCTCTGAATATCTTGAATTCTATCGTTTGATCGATTCATTAAGAGAGAAGAGAAATAGCTATATCAAAGAGATTCCTTTTCCTTTTGAAAAGTCTCGAAAAGGACAACAGAAATTATCCAAATATTGTTATGGGATTGCTGTTAAAGGGGGGAAACTATTCGTCGAAGCCCCAACTGGGATCGGCAAAACAGTGTCAACCCTGTTCCCATATGTGAAATCATTACCTCTTGATGATGAAGCGAAGATCTTCTATTTGACCGCGAAGAGCTCGGGCAAAGAAGCCGCGGAGAAATGCATGGATATCATCGATGATAAAAAGGGCACAATCTCTTACCTAAACATCACTGCAAAAGAAAAGATTTGTTTATGCAAAGGCAAAGCCTGTAATCCTGATGAATGTCCATATACGAAAGGTTATTATTCGAAAATCGCGAATGTCATAAAATATTCTCTTCTCACTTATCATAAGTTCGATTATCGAACGATATTAAATATCGCTGAAGAATTCACCGTCTGTCCTTTTGAACTCGAATTAGATTTATCTAATTTTATCGATGTCATCATCTGCGATTATAACTATATCTTTGACCCTGTCTCATATCTAAAAAGATATATGGATGAATCTCGAGAGCACTATCTCCTTTTAGTTGATGAGGCTCATAACCTCGTGGATCGATCCAGAAGCATGTACAGCGAGACGATCAAAGAAGAAGATTTTAACAAAGTTAAAAAATCTTTAAGAAAGAAACCATTGAAGAGACTGAAGGCTAACTTTGCTAAACTCTCCAAGCGTTTCAATTCTTTAAAAGAAGAATGCCAAGAAGAATATACAGTGATTGAATCGGTTGATGATCTCACCTTCCGCATTTTATCTCGCTTCATTGAAATCATGAACGACGTGAATAAAAGCGAGTCTAAGGAGATCACCCCTGAACTCCAAGATTTCTTCTTCAATGTCAACCGTTTCTTAAGGATCTATGAACTCGTGAATGATGCCTTTGTGCTATATATCCAGAATAATGATGGATTAATTTCAATTAATATCTCTTGTTTAGATGCATCGAGATTCCTCAAAGGAATTGCTAATTCAGTGAAAGCGGTGACATATTTCTCTGCGACTCTATCCCCAATTGATTATTATGTTCAGACATTAGGAGGAGAAAGACATCTTGAACCGGTCTTGTTCTTACCTTCTCCATTTAAAAAAGAAAACCTCAAGATTTATACATGTCCAAAAGTATCCGTTAAATATCGTAACCGTAATCAAACCTATAAAGCGGTTGGAGAATACCTCAATACCTTTATCGATGGTAAGATTGGTAACTATTTGATCTATCTGCCGAGCTATGAATACCTCAACAACCTCTTAGAGGTTATGCAACTTCCTCTTAATGCGGATATATATGTGCAAAATCGCGACATGAGTGAGCTTGAAAAAGAAGAATTCTTATCGCACTTTGTCGATTCTCCAAGTAGGACAACAGTCGGCTTTGCCGTCCTTGGTGGTGCTTTTGGTGAAGGTATCGACTTGGTCAGTGACCGTCTTATCGGCGTCGCCATCATCGGTATTGGGATGCCGCGAATCAATTTCATCTCTGACCAAATCAAAGATTATTACAATGAGAATGACCTCTCTGGATATAATTACGCCTATGTCTACCCAGGCATGAATAAAGTCATGCAGGCGATTGGACGCGTCATCCGCGATGAAAATGATCGTGGAGTGGTCCTTCTCATCGATGAGAGATATGCTTTAAATGAGTACCGTGAACTATTCCGAAGTGAATGGAATGAATATGAAATGATTTTCTCGACGGATGAATTAAAACAATCTTTACAAGATTTCTACGAAGAAAAATGATATAACTTATATAGTTTATGGAAATTAGACAAGATAAAATCAGAAACTTCTCGATCATTGCCCATATCGATCACGGCAAATCTACTTTAGCCGACCGTATTTTAGAGAGAACAGGCGTGGTCACCGCAAGAGAGATGAAAGATCAGATTCTCGATTCCATGGACTTGGAAAGAGAAAGAGGGATCACCATTAAACTCAACTCTGTCACATTATCCTACAAAGCCAAAGATGGTGGAGAGTATATTTTCAACTTGATCGACACTCCCGGGCACGTCGACTTCTCCTATGAAGTCTCGCGTTCTTTGGCGGCTTGTGAAGGAGCGATTTTAGTAGTGGATGCCTCCCAAGGTGTGGAAGCTCAAACCTTAGCTAACTGCTATTTAGCAGTGGACAATGATTTAGAGATTGTTCCCGTCATCAACAAAGTTGATCTTCCAAGTGCGGAACCGGAAAGAGTCAAAGAAGAGATTGAGAAGCGAATCGGTGTTCCCGCCGACAATGCTTTGCTCGTCTCTGCGAAAACCGGTCAAGGCATCGATGAACTTTTAGAAGCCATCGTGAAATATGTTCCCGCGCCTACGGGAAATCCAAACAATCCTTTAAAAGCTTTAATCTTTGATTCATATTATGATTCTTATCGTGGAGTGGTGATGCTCGTCCGCATCAAAGAAGGAAAACTTAAAGTCGGAGATAGAATCTCCCTGATGCAGGCGAATAAACAATATGTCGTCACTGAACTCGGTATCAGAACGATTCAAGAAATACCTGTCAAAGAATTAACGACTGGTCAAGTCGGATATATCTGCGCGCAGATAAAAGACATCAAAGATGTCCGTCCTGGTGATACAGTGACTCATACTGATGCCCCTTGTAAAGAAGCCCTTCCTGGCTATCGTTTGATTAACCCGATGGTCTACTGTGGCCTATATCCCGTTGATAGTGATGATTATAACGATTTGAAAGATGCTTTAGAAAAACTATGTTTAAACGACGCTTCTCTTCAATATCAAGCTGAGACTAGCCAAGCCCTTGGTTTTGGCTTTAGATGTGGCTTTTTAGGCCTTTTACACATGGATATCGTCCAAGAGAGACTCGAAAGAGAATTCAATATGGGACTGATATTAACCGCCCCGAGCGTCATCTACCATGTCAATTTAACAGATGGAACGACAATCAGCATTGATAATCCTTCGGATTTGCCAGATGCCACGCGCATCTCTTCCATTGAAGAACCATATGTGAAAGCGGAGATCATGACTCCCAAAGAATATGTTGGCCCGATCATGCAATTATGTCAGGAGAAAAGAGGTATCTATCTCGACTTAGAGTATTTCGATGATACGAGAATGATCCTCCGTTATGAATTACCATTAAGTGAAATTGTTTACAATTTCTTTGATAAATTGAAAAGCTGCACGAAAGGTTATGCATCTTTTGACTATGAATTCTCCGATTATAAAGTCGGGCAACTCCAGAAACTCGATATCTTGCTAAATGGACAAGTCGTCGATGCATTATCGAGCATTGTTTATAAACCAGATGCTTATCATCGTGGATTAGGGATAATTCGTAGAATTAAAAAGGTCATCCCTCGTCAACAATTCGAAGTCCCAATTCAAGCGGCAATCGGTAATAAAGTTATCGCGCGTGTAGATGTTAAAGCGATGCGTAAAGACGTCTTAGCGAAATGCTATGGCGGTGATATCTCTCGTAAGAAGAAACTCTTAGAGAAACAAAAAGAGGGAAAGAAGAGAATGAAGAAGGTTGGATCTGTTGAAGTTCCACAGGAAGCATTCATGTCAATCCTCTCTATAGATGAAGAAGACGAATAATCATTTAGTAAAAAATTAGTAGATTTTTAGGTCATCTCTTGTAATACAAGGTTTTATTGTTTATAATAAACGCAAGAGGTGATTTTTTATGGCGAATAATGACTTAGCGATGCGCTTTACTGAAAATAAGTACGCAACGAAGAATGAAGTTAGAAAAGAAATGAAGATTTCTGTGATTGATGGAGTATGGGATAAGATTTTATCTTATCGTTCACTTTTCTATCACTATTTAAGTGTCAAAGGAATTGATAGAAATCAATTAAGAATCTGCTTATGCCCAACCATTGATAACAAAGTTAACAATGTGGAGGCAAAGCTTACTCGTTTATTCAACGAATACCAAAAGTTAGACAAGGTTAATGGTGACGCCCAATACTTTGAACTTGAGCATACAATCAAGAGCATGCAAAACATCGCTGTTAAGAAAAATCTTGTTAGCGATAAAGATGTCATTAGAAAAATCATTAATGGTGATCGCCAAAATCGTGACCTCGCTAATTATCATGAAGCCTTAAAATATGTCGCTAGAAAAGTTAATAGCCCAATTGATATTGACTATTTAGCAGATTTATATAGCTTAGTTACTGGAAACCAAGAATTAACCTATTTTTATCGTGATGTTGATGAAGAAGATGTCAATTCAAGCGCGGTTATTTCTCGTGTCTATAAGAGTGCGCCACATCAAATCATTGAGAATATGATGGATGGCTTATTTGGCTTTATCGCAAGAAGCCCACTTCAAAGCGCTATTACAAAAGCGTTAATCACTTTCTACTATGTAGAATTTGTTAAACCATTTAAAAATTATAATGATGAGATTGCCGTCTTATTAATGAAATCAGTTCTTACACATAATGGTTTAGGTGAGTTCGCCGCTTGCTTACCACTTGAAGCATTATTAAATGAGAACGCTAATGAAATGAATCGACTTTTCTATGAAGTTCAACTCACATCTGACGTTACTTATTTCTTAACATATGCCTTAGATTTAGTGGATCA
>JAFZVO010000117.1 GCA_017617775.1 Bacilli bacterium
AATACGCGAGCATCTGCCAACCACTATTAAAAACCGCAATGTGTCATGTGGGATAGTCGTGGACTGTCGTAAGCCAATGAAGATGGAGACGATGCATAACTTCATCTTTAACAAAGTAATCACTTACCGAGATTCGTTTGATGCTCTTAAGCTGCCAGAGCTTGCAACGGTATATCGAGGAATCCTTGATTTATTCGTTCAACCAGAAAACATCATTTGGGCCTGTACAGAGATGAAAGACTCTACGGATTTCTTATATAATTTAAAACCGCGTTGTTTACAAAAGGTTTTGATGAAAGCTGTGGGTAAGATTGTGAAACATTCGATGAACAATATCGGTTTCACATATCTTGGAAAAGTTCCATTCTCTGAAGAGGTGAAAAAACACGTAGTTGATTTTTCTTTCTGTTCGTGGCCAGATATTGGGGACTGCGTTATGGCGGCAATTGACTTAAATGGCACTTTGATAATTAATGTCTGTGAGAACTACGCTGATAAAGGGGTTGTTGATTCTTTTATGAGGATATGTCGCGAGCTCGATATTGATATTAATAAAAATGAGCCTACAGTGTTTGAACAAGCTAATGTACGTTTTTAAGCGAACTATAAGATAATCTTGATGGCTTTGCGAAGGCTGAGTCGTATCAAGAAGGGAATTGTCTTCTTGCTGGTTATGTTGAAAGTATCCATTTTTTTGACTGATGTGGTCTAGTTCACAAATCACCCATAAACCATCGTTCAAAGAACTGTATCCAGGAACATATACTCATCAAGCTTGTTACAAAGATGATGTTGATAACACTGATGCGCACATCAATCAAAGTGGTGAGAACAGTAGATATTAATCAGCTGTTAGAGGTTTTGGCCTAATATTACTTTAAGATATGTTCCATGGTGCGGCCCATGTGGAAACGGTTGTAAACTTGTCCCTGAAATAAAATAGATTGTTATTTGCTGCTAGGGCCACCAAGAGGAATAGTGACTTTAACTGATGTGCCGCCTCCATTATGAAGTGAAATGGTTAGTGCACCATTGCACATCATTTTTATAAGTAAAATAATAATTAATATTTAATGGTCGCATTTTGCGACCTTTCTTTTTGCGGCTTATTGTCTTTTTGTCCTTTTCATTTCATAATGAAATAGAACTTAAATCTTATGGAACACTCTCTGTGGTATAAGAATGCCGTTATTTACCAAATATATCCCCGTTCTTTTGCTGATAGCAACGGAGATGGTTTAGGTGATATTCCTGGCATTATTTCAAAATTAGATTATTTAAAAGAACTAGGGGTGAACTGCGTCTGGCTCTCACCAGTGTATGATTCCCCTCAAAAAGATAATGGATATGATATCTCTAACTATCGAGATATTTATAAACCATTTGGCACATTAGATGATTTCAAGAAGATGCTCTCTGAGATGCATAAAAGAGGGATTCGTTTAATCATGGATCTCGTCGTGAATCATACCTCTGATCAACATGAATGGTTCAAAAGTGCAATCTCAGATAAGAACTCTCCTTACCGTGATTATTACATTATTAAAAAAGGTAAGAAGAACGGAAAGAAACCTCCGAACAACTGGTCAGGCTTCTTCGGTGGATCGACTTGGGAAAGAATTGGAGATAGTGATGAATATTATCTTCATTTATTCACCAAAGAACAGCCAGATTTAAACTGGGAGAATCCAAAGGTGAGAGATGAGGTCGTGGATATCCTCCGTTATTGGATGGATATGGGCGTGGATGGCTTTAGATGTGATGTCATCACTCTCATCAGCAAGAAACAAGATTTTAAATCAAGATTCCCAACTCTCGCCTTATGCGGTAAAGATGCCTTTGTGATGGGACCAAAACTCCATACATATTTAAGAGAGCTCTATGATCGCGCGTATGCCGACTATGACTGTATGACAGTGGGTGAATCTGTTTTATGTTCTTTAAAAGATACAATCTCTCTAGTTGACCCTTCTCGTAAAGAGTTAGATATGATCTTCAACTTCTCTCATACCGATGTCGATAACTATATGGGAGTGAAATATTTCTATCGTGATTTCAAACTCACGAGATTCAAAAAGCGTCTCGCGAAATATCAATACGGCTTATATCAAAAAGGATGGAATTCCTTATTCATTGAAAACCATGATCAGAGAAGAAGTGTGGGTCGATATGGAACAGTCGAAAGAGGACCGTTATCGATCATCTCTTCTAAATCATTAGGGGTGTCATATTTCTTCCTTCAAGGGACACCTTTCATCTATCAAGGACAGGAGATTGGAATGAGAAATCCATCTTTCAAATCCATTGACGATTTCCAAGATGTCGAAACTCATAACATGTATAAGATGTGCGAGGATAGCCGTCTCATTAAGACCATCATCGGTAAACGCTTATTCTCGTTGAGTAGAGACAACGCGAGAACTCCAATGCAGTGGGATAACAGTGAATATTTTGGATTTTCCACGGCAAAACCCTGGTTAAATGGCACGTATGATAATAAAGATAGGAATGTAAAAGATGCTTTAATTGATGAAGATTCTTTATTCCATTTCTATCAGAAGATGATTGAGATTAGAAAAAAAT
>JAFZVO010000118.1 GCA_017617775.1 Bacilli bacterium
AACTTCGTAAAAAAGATATACTTATTTAATTCGATAGTATTTATATTTTCGTGAATGCAATTTGCTCATCTCTTCATGATCAAACATTCTCGCTTTAAATGTGAGTTTTTGTTGGATGATGTTTCTGACGTGATCAGCGAGTTCTTGAGGGCTCATTGATGCGTATTCTTTAGGATAGATTGGCTTACAGAATTCGAGATAAACTGGGTATCTTTTATATACTGGATTAAAGCGAGTTATCCTCTGCGTTCCATACACTACAACAGGCACTATCGGCGTGTTTGTCGCTGTCGCTGGTTTAAAGCTTCCAGCATGGAAAGGACGAAGGACTTTTTTATCATCTCTATTTCGCGTTCCTTCTGGGAATATCAGCCAGCTCTTCACTCCTTCTTCGAGCTCATATCGCACCTTAATCATCTCTTTTAAAGTCTGTTTGATATCATCTCTTTTAATGAATACACCGTCGATAGATTGAATTAATTTTCCAACGAATAAATATTTCTTGACCTCAATCTTAGCAACCACGCCTACTGGTTTATTTGCTTCCCTAATGATGAGCAAAGGATCATATCCGCCGATATGGTTAGAGACGAAATAATTGATGCCCTCTGGGATGTTTTCTCTTCCGACAACATGCACATCGACATCGAGGCCTTTGTTCAAATGCTTGATTAAAGAAGAGACCTTTTGGTATCTCTCTTCAATCGGAGAATTCTCTGGATTTAAAGCGTTTTTTCTAATCCAACGAAAATAACACCAGAACGCATAAGGTAAGAAGGTGAAAACAGGTTTGAGATATCTAAACATTTATTTTCTTCTTTGACCGATCACAATCGTCGCTAACGGAGGAATTGAGACGATGAGATTCTTATTGGTTTGCTTTGGATTTGCCATTCCGTGTATGCCGACGACTAGTTCATATCGATCTTCAGGATTCATTTCGATTGGTCTAGTTGTTGGATTTACACAGACAACTTGTTTTTCATATTTTGATTTCTTTGGCAAATCATTAACTTCGAGGAACATTCCACCATCTCTTTCATAGATGCTGGTTCCTTTTTGAATATCGCCTTTTGTATGTGGAATACCACCTTCAAGATTATTACGATATGCGATCATCGCTTTTAAGTAGTTGACCATCTCATATCTCTCATCGATGAGACGCCAATCCATCTTGTTCACTCCTAATACATTATATGTATTGTCTAAGCCTTTCTTGCTCTGTCCAATCTCTTGGCCCATATGATAGAAAGGAACGCCGATAGAAGTCGCAATAATACCATTCGTAAGTCTTACTCTCTCTAAAAGAGTTTTCTCGTCTTCATCAGGATTTGAGAATGTTAATTTGTCGAATAAAGTATTGTTATCATGACATTCTGCATAGTTGATGCTCTGATTAGCGTCGATGAACCTCGCATTATAGTTGAAATCAATCGTTGAGCCTGTTAAAGCATATTTCATGCCGAAAGCATAATTGATATCACCACCGACATAGCCTTTCGCTCCTTTATCAAAAGTCGCACCCTTGATGATGTCGCGATATGTATCATTGAAGAATCCGACATCTGGCATTTCTTTGGCATTGTCTGTACAGGCTTTCTTTTCAAATGGTAAATCACCCATATTCCAGCCTTCCCCATAGAACATGAGGTCTTTTTTAATTCTACGGCAGTCTTTGACGCCCTTATTGATTGTTTCAATATCGGTTAAACCCATGAGGTCAAATCTAAAGCCATCAACATCGAAGACATCGACGAAATATTTTAAGGAGTCGGTGATCATCTTTCTCACCATATATTTCTCACTGGCAAAATCATTACCGCATCCAGAAGCACAGGCAAAGACACCATTGTGCGCGCGTCTGAAATAGAACTGCGGGACGATCTTCTCGTAGCAGCTGGTTAAATAATTATATGTATGGTTATAAACGACATCCATGATCACTCTGATATTTGCTTTATGGAGTTTGTTGATCATTGTGCGATATTCCACAAGTCTCTCTTGAGGAATGTCCGGGCGAAGGGAATAACTTCCCTCAAGCGCAAACATGGAGATTGGATCATAGCCCCAGTTATATTTTTTATTCATATCGACATCATCGACAGTTCCAAAGTCAATCACTGGATTGAGCTGGACATGGGTGATACCGAGGTTTTTCAAATAGTCTAAACCTGCGGGATGACCACCTGCAGTTTTACGATTTTCTTCAACAAATCCGAGATATTTCCCTTTGTTAACGATATTTGTCGCCTTGTTATTCTGCTCAGTGAAATCACGGACACCGACCTCATAAATGACAGCGTCAACATAGTTCTTAATAATATTTTTCGGCGCGATTTTTGGCATTTTCTTCACCGATTCATAATCGACGACAGCAGAGAAGAAACTATTAGTAGAAGCACCTTTAGCGTATGGGTCAGTAGATTCTCTTGTCACCCCATCATTAGTCACTAAATATGAGTAGCGGAGATTGAGTTGATCACCTATTAAAGTATGGCGATAAACTCCTTTCGCGGTTCTTCTCATTGTAAAATATTCAAAGTCATCTTTGCCATGAGCAATCTTCAAAACTACTTTCGTAGCTAAAGGAGCCCAAACCGCAAATTCGGTGCGGTCTTTATAATAGATAGCTCCTAAATCATCGCCATGATAATTAAACAATTCTTCGAATTCGGGGAAGTAGATGGCATTATTGACATCGACAGGTTGAGGATTGAAGGATGTCAATCCCACATAATATTGCTTACCAAATTCATAATTCTCTGGTAACTCTAATTCAAAGATATTGACGAGGTTGCTACCACTTTGTTTGGCGATTCTCGCTTTTTGACCTTCGTCTTTTGGATCTTTAAAAACGGTGAAAGAAATATCGTTCGTTCTCGGTACATTTGTGAAGACGAGAACTTGAATGGTTTTCAATCCAGTTAATTGGGCTTTGATAAATGAGTTTTTCATATCCCTGCTCCTACTTTTCTTGTTCGCTGCTAGTCACGATATTTCCACTGTCATAGAATTTGTCGTTGACCAACACTTTATTCCCTTTGGCGGCCGCTTCTGCGGTGCTCGCCACAATACCCTCTTCTTGTAAACGTTTGAAGATTCTACCTGCGCGGTTAAAACCAACGCCGCATTCTCTTTGGATTTTGCTCATTGAGACATAATCGAGAGTCATCACCCATTCTTTGATGGCCTGATATTTTTCATCACTCGCATCGGCCGCGTCGCTAGAAAACTTTTCACTGCCTAATAATTCAGCCGCACCTTCATTCATCTTCTCCTCTAAATTTAAGAATTTAGGGTCATAGACAAGTTCATAATGCTCTTTGAGATAGCTGACGACATGCATGATCTCTTTCCCTTTGATATAACAGCCTTGTAAACGGGCTAGAGAACCACGTGAAGGTAATAGAGGTGATTTGACGAGCATATCACCATTACCCATCAAGTCTTCCGCTCCACCTTGGTCGAGGACGACCATAGAGTCAGCGGCACTGGCGGCAAATAACGCTACTCTAGTGGATAAGTTGGCCTTGATCGTGCCGGTTATAACATTGACTGTCGGTCTTTGGGTGGCGATGAGAAGATGGATGCCGGCGGCTCTGGCTTTTTGACAGAGCGATTGAACAGGTCCTGCTAATTCTTTGCAGTTATCATTTAAATCAGCGTATTCATCGAGAACAGCGAGAATGTAATACATCTTCTCTAAACCGTGTTCTTCGGCATATTCGTTATATTCTTTGACATTTGTAGAACAATCTGCAATCTCAAAACGGCGATATCGATCTTCCATCTCTTCAACGAGACGTTGCATCAAGACTTTCGCTTCCTGTGGTTCATTGGCCACTGGGCAGAGAAGATGAGGAATATCTTTATATTTGTTCATCTCCACACGTTTTGGATCCACGAGGATGATACGTAAATCCGCTGGGGACATTCTCATGATTAAAGTTGTGATTATAGAGTTAACAAAGACAGACTTACCACTTCCAGTAGTACCGCTCACTAATAGGTGAGGGAAGTCGTTGAAATCCGCTTTGATAACTTTGCCGGTGATATCTTTGCCAAAGGCAACATTAAATGGATGTTTCTTCACATCATCTAAGTCTTCAAAAACTTCTTTGAAGGAGACAGTTGTCACCACACCATTAGGAACTTCAAGTCCACTATAATCGTATCCAGGGACAGTCGCTTCAAATCTCACAGAGACGCCATTAAGTCTTCTCGAGATATCTTGGACGATATTGTTAACACTCTTCACTAATCCGTTGGATTCATAGGAGACATGGAAACGAGTAATGGATGGCCCAATTGTGTAGCCAGTACAACTCGCTGCAATATTGAAATCGCTGAACACTTTGTTGATCAGTTCTTTTCTCTCTTCTGCAACTGCTGTATTTGTCTCAATTGCTTCTTGAGTGGCATAAGTAGATAAAAGTTCCGTCGAAGGTGGAATCCATTTGATCGGTTTCCTCTTCACTGGTTCATTGATCATTGGAGGCTCTTCTCTAGTCACAGGTACAGGCGCGGGAGTAGGTTGTTGTGGTTCAATCTCTTGTAGAGGCGCCATCTCGGGTTGTTTAAAGAGTAGTTCTTCGTTGAATTCACGAGGGGCATCGAAATCGAGATTCATCTGCTCATGATGTTCTTCACGAGCCACTTCAGGAAGAGGAGCTAACGCTTCTTCCACTGCTTCAACTTTCGGTTCAGGCTGTATTTCACGTTTTTCTCCTCTTGGCTCTTCACCTGGTAAAGAGAATGCTGGTCGAATAATAATGCCTGTTTCACGGATATTTTGGGTGAATTCAATCGGGGGAGTCGTTGGATTATCACGATTATCAAAACTCACTGGTTTGATCTCACTGACTTGATTATTCACATTGACTTCATCTCTCCCAACAACTTTTGCTTGGGAATAGATGTTGGTTCCAACATAGCTATCGAATTCATCAAGAGTTTCCGGTCTCTTCTTCACCTTCTTTTCTCGAGGAGGCATATTTCTAATCTTCACTCTTAAGAATTGGATAAGTTTGATTGTAGGTTTGATTAAAACGAGGATCGCTCCGACACTGGCGATAATGATCGCGACTGTTAAGGCTAACGCCGGTCCTAATAATTTGCTGAAGATGAAAACATATAAGTAGCCAAAGAAGCCACCCGCTAATTGAAGATCGATGATGTTCACAAATCCTGAATATGTAATGTAGTTGTCTTCAACTTCACCGATATGATTGTGATAAATGTTAATGGCTTGAAATGGTTCAATGTCATAATTAATCGCGACTGTATAAATTAGAAAAGCCCCAACAAAAGATAATGCTAAGCCGAGGTTGATAATAAATGTTTTTGGAAGATATCCTTTGCATCTGATCATTAAAGAAAAACCTTGAACGATCAAAAGCGCAAAAAAGAAATAAGCCCCAAAACCAAAAAGATAGTAAAACGGAAATGACCAAATACGAGCCAAAACCCACATGTTTAGGCATGAGGTGATGGAGTAGAGAATTAATAATATGCCACTTGTTATATAAAACAATCTGTGATTATACTTAACGTCATCCATATATATAATTATATATATACTAAATATACGTGTCTAATAATTCTTTTAAAAAAGCACCGAAGTGCTTTCTATTACTAATTGTTTGAAGGGATGATAATCGGAATGACAAGAGGGTCTCGACCGTTCTCACGACGGAAGAATTTCTTGCATCTCTCTTTGATGTTCTGTTGAGCGGCATCGAAGTTAATCGGTTCCGCAAGTAAAGCAAGTTTTACTTCTTCAGTATAAATCTGATTGATAGCTTTAAGGATTGGTTCCGCTTCTTTAGAATAGACAAATCCTCTCATTTGACAATCTGGCCCAGCGACTATTGTGCGGCTATTTCTTGAGACAGTACCAGCGACGATCACCACTCCATCAACACCGAGTTTCTGACGATCTTCAATCACTTTATCAGCAATTTTAGAGATGCCCATACCATCGACGAGAACTGGAGAAATATTGATGCCATTCTCTTCATTAGAGACGACATGTGGACGAGGTTTCTCATCGAAGACGAGTTGCATACCATTATCCAAGATGAAGATATTGTTATGGGATAAGCCTAGGTTCATATCAAAAGCGAGCATCGCATTTTCGACGAGATTGACATAGCTACCACGTACTGGAAGATAATACTGTGGTCTTAATCTCGAGATGAAGAACTTGAGGTCATCTTGTCTCGCATGCATCGAAGCTAACTCTTTGGATTTAATCCAAATGACTTCGCAGTTGACGCGATATAAAGCATCCATTGATCTCGTCGCTAACACCTCCAATGGTGGGGTTGGCAAAGCGACATTGATAAAGATATCGTTTTCTCCGAGGATAATGCGTTTATCATCATTTGTTCGATAGACGAGTTTTTGGAATTCTTGGTAAAGCTTTTCACCGCGACCGAGGATGAGGATGACGACATCTTCCCCTCTCACTCTTAAGATATCTTCGCTGTTGAGGATATCATTACGAGTTAAGCAGATGGATTTGTCGGCTTGCATCAGCTCTTCCATCACCATCTTTGTGTATTCGTTATAGAAATATATTTTCTTATGGGTATCTTTCGCGAGTTTACAGATTTCATTAATACGGAAGAAATTCTGCCAGAAACAGGCTACGAAAATACGTTTATGGCCATCTTTAAAACGACGAATCAGCTTATTGTAAGCTGTGTGCTTCGGTGAACAATAGCCATTCTTATTGGCGGCTTTCGATTCACTCATCAAGAGCAATGTGTTTTCATGAGATAATTCTTCAATCGTATCCAAGTCAAAATAATAAGCTTCGTCTTCAGTGGAGAAGTCGATCATATAGTCACCGGTATAGACGATATATCCACGATCAGTGTAGATCGCTAATCCATATGAATAAGCGGCATTATGAACAGTTTGGAAAACTCTCACTTCTCGACCCGCGACTTGGAAAACATTATCTTTCAAATTGATGATGCGGTAATTGAAGTTTGGTTTTAGACCAAAACGCTTCGCTTCCGCCTCCATAATAAGGCGAGTAGCATTCGTGCAATAGACTGGCGCGGGTGCTTCTTTATAGACGTACTGCAAACAGCCCATCACTTCATCATGACCATGCGTCATGAAATAACCGGCAATTCTATCCTTATTTTCGATTAAATAATCGAAATTTGGGAGCATGAAATCAACACCAGGGATGGTTTTGTTTGGGACTAACGAACCTGCTTCAAGAACAAAGATATCGTTATTGATTTCCACAACATAACAATCTTTGCCAGATTCATCAAGCCCGCCTAAAGCAACGATTTTGATTTGATCAGCCATTACTATGTTCCTTAAGATGCAAATAGTATAACACTTTTATTATTTAAAAATAACAAAAGATTAAAGAATATTTTTGGTGATGACGATATCTGTGTCTAATCCTAATGGGTTATGAAGCAAGACATCACCGACACTGACAGGAGCTTCCGTGTGTAAAGAATTGACGACTTCCATCATCGCGAAGACTTTATCTTTAGGGATTGGTTTTGAAGTTTTAATAGAGACCACACAATTCTCTCTATTAGTTACTCTCACCGAGGAAGTTAAAGTTCTTTCCGGAGCAGTCATCTCCTTGAGGACATAGACTTTTCCTCTTGGACAGAAGTTTCCGGATACATTATTCTGTTCATCAACAGTGATATGGCAACCACGTGGGCAAACGATGCAAGTAAACTCTTTATTCATAATCCACCCTCATTTCAATTGGTTCATCGCTTAGATTTTCTAATTTTACTTTTCCTTCAACCATAATAGATGGTAAAAGAAGAGTTAAAACTTGTTTCTTTAAAACTCGATCACCTTGAGTGACATATAGAACTGCTTTAGGTGTCGGTTTACGAATGCGGAATTTGAAATCAAAGGATTCCGCATCTTTATTCACAAAGTTTGGAACGATATATCCCATTAAGCCACCCGCAGTGACTGGAAGCTTTTTCGCTTCGCCTTTTTCTTTTAATAAATACTCGGCAGCGGATTTACCCGCGGCTGTACCTTCTTGGGAGACGAAGTCGACGAGGTCATGGACATGTAGGCAGTTACCACATGTGAAGAAACCAGGGACTTGTAATTCAAAGTTGTTATCGACCGATGGTCCTCTATTTCTCTCAAACTTTACTCCACCCATCTCTTCTAATAAAGTCGTCTGTGGTAATAAACCGACAGAGAGAATCAAACAATCACATTCAATCTCTCGAGATGTTCCTGGAATCACTTTCAAATTCTCATCGACAGAAGAGAGTTCCACTTTCTCCACTCTATTCTTACCGACGACATTGCTCACAGTCGTTGATAAATAGAGAGGAATATTGAAATCTTGCAAGCATTGGACGATGTTACGATTTAACCCATTTGAGAAAGGCATAATCTCAGCCACACAGATGACTTTCGCCCCTTCAAGCGTTAATCTTCTCGCCATGATTAAACCGATATCGCCACTACCGAGAATGACAATTCTTTTACCGACTAAATATCCTGTTGTATTTAAGATCTTTTGGGCAGTGCCAGCTGTCATGATGCCGCTGACGCGATCTCCAGGAACCATAATCGCACCAGGAGTGCGTTCATAAGAACCTGTCGCTAAGACGATTGCTTGAGCCTGCACTTTCACGAATCCTTCTTGACTATTTGAGTAAAAAACCTCTTTATTCTTCGTTATTTTGCTCACTTGAGTCAATAATTTGTATTCGATATTTCTCTTTTTCAATTCTTTGATAAAACGGTCTGCATATTCTGGACCCGTTAATTCTTCTTTGAATGTCGTTAAACCGAAGCCATTATGGATGCATTGATCAAGAATGCCGCCTAAATGATCTTCTCTTTCAAGAAGCAAGATATCTTTAACACCGTTATCGTATGCGGAAATCGCCGCGGCTAAGCCGCCTGCACCACCACCGATAATCACTAATTCCTTCTTAATCATTTTTAACCTTCTTTATCTTTTCAACAATGAGGCTTGATCCCTCATTATCATAATTCACTTCGGTGAGTTCTAAACCGAACTTCTCCGCGATTAAAGTCGCGACAGTATACATGCAGTACCCGCCTTGGCAACGGCCAAATCCGGCTCTTGTTCTTCGTTTCATTCCCTTGATGGAATGTGGAGGAACACTTCGATTCAAAGCATCTTTTAATTCACCTAAAGAGACCTGCTCACAGTTGCAGATAATTCTGCCATAATCTGGATTCTCTTTGACGAGTTTATTGCGGTCTTCCTCAGATAAAAGTTTAATCTTGATATGCTTACGAACTAATGGATTGAAATTCTCTTTCTTTTCTAAAGGCAAGACCTTCTCCACGAATTCATGAACGACATATTGAGCAATCGCTGGAGAGGAGGCTAAACCTGGGGATTCAATTCCCGCGACATTGATGAAGTTATCATATTTGCCGTTCGGTCCGATGATGAAATCATGGGTCGAAGGTGTCGCTCTTAAACCAGCAAACACTCTAATCGTATCGCCTAATGGAAGATTAGGAACTAAACGAGAAGCATTGGCTTTGATGTTCGCTAATGTCGCCGCATCAGTAGAATAATCATCTTTGTCTTCTTGAGGTTCACTACTCGGTCCAAGATAATAGTTGCCCGATGTGGTTGGAGCGACTAGGATACCCTTGCCTTTCTCACTTGGAAGTGGGAAGATTGGTCTTCGTACTAAACCTGCGGTACGGTGATCTAAAAGAATATATTCACCTTTACGTGGAATGATATGCCAATCGATATCATTCACCATAGATGCAATCTTATCGGAATATAAACCCGCCGCATTGATGACGACTTTGGTATCATATTCACCTTTACAAGTCTTAACTACAAAGTAGTTATCTTTGGCTTTGATGTCTGTAACACCCTCATTAACACGAAGTTCTACTCCATTATCAACTGCATTCTCCATCGCATTGACGACGAGTTCAAATGGATTGACAATACCAGCTTTCTTCGCATACAAAGCCCCTAAAGCGTTAGGAGAGATATTGGGTTCTAATTCTAAAAGTTGATCCTTATTCAAGGAGATCATCTCCACTCCATTGGCCTTGCTTCTCTCTAAGAGCTCTTTATAAATTGGCCATTGGGATTCATCATCGATGACAGTGATTGTTCCGCACATCGAATAGGAGACGTCTAGTTCATCGCATAAAGCGGGATATAAGGCCGCTCCTTGAACATTGAGTTTGGCTTTCATCGTCCCTGGTTTTGGATCATAGCCAGAATGGATGATGGCTGAGTTCGCGCTGGAAGTGACGTTGCCGACATCACTATCCTTTTCTAGCACTAAAACATCAAGGTTATATTTTGATAATTCCCTTGCGATTAAAGCACCAGTTACACCTGCGCCGATAATAATAACGTCTTTCATATTTACTATATTATACAATGTAGATTAACATTTGTTAATAAAAAGGAAGGTTGCCCTTCCTCATTATTATTTCTTAAATTTTCTTGGTCCTTTGATGGAGCGGTCTGGTTTGGCCTGTCTTTGCGATCTTTCCTCATAGTTCTCAGGCTTTTCCATGAACTCTCTCGCAGAGACCTTTACTTTGCCGTGATCATCGATTTCAATGACGCGGACTCTTAATGTATCACCGACTTTGACGACATCTTGAGCTCTGCTCACAAATCCCCAACCTAATCTGGAGACGTGACATAAACCTTCGACATTACCGAAGAGTTTGACGAACGCGCCATAGTCTTCAACACGGGTCACTTCACCGGTGTATTCTTCACCGACTTTGGCTTCCTTGACAATGTCAAGAATCATGCCTTTGGCCTTGTTGATTGTCTCTCTATCCATGTGGTAGATAGTGACTTGACCATCATCTTCAATGTCAATCTTCACATCGTCGCATTGAGCGATGATTTCATTGATGACTTTGCCACCCGTACCGATGACTTCTCTAATCTTATCAACATCGATATAGAATGTATCCATCTTAGGAGCATATTTACCGACATCTGGTCTTGGTTCGGCAATCGCTTGCTTCATCACTTCGCGGATTTTCGCACGAGCATCATGAGCTTGAGCTAAAGCTTCGCGTAGGACTTCTTTAGTGACACCTTTGATCTTGATATCCATCTGTAAGGCTGTGATACCTTTTTCAGTACCGGCAACCTTGAAGTCCATATCACCGAAGTGATCTTCTAAACCTTGGATATCAGTTAAGATTGTGTATGGGTGTTTACCATCTAATGGTCCAGAGCTGATTAAGCCCATGGCAATACCGGAGACCATCGCTTTGATTGGGACACCAGCAGCCATTAAGGACATACAGGAGGCACAGATAGAAGCTTGAGAAGAGGAACCATTGCTTTCCACGACTTCAGCGACTGTTCTGATCGTATATGGGAATTCTTCCACGGATGGAATGACATAGGATAAGGCTCTTTCACCTAATTTACCATGACCGATTTCTCTTCTTCCTGGGGAACCCATTCTACCGACTTCACCAACAGAATATGGTGGGAAGTTATAATGATGCATCCAGTGACGAGTATCTTCTTCCGTTAAGTTATCGATGATTTGTTCATCGGATTTCGCACCTAATGTGGTGACAGAGATGACTTGAGTTTGACCTCTAGTGAACATCGCTGAACCATGAGTGCGTGGTAATAAGTCGACTTGGGCGTCTAAAGGACGAATCTCATCAACTTTACGACCATCTGGTCTGATCTTCTCATCAGTGATTAATCTACGCACTTCTTTGGCGACGAGGTTTTCTAAAGTCTCGTTGACCATGTGCATGACTTTTTGATGAGTCTTCTCATCTTCATATTTACGAGAATCGTAATCCTCGATGATTTCATTCTTAATCGCATCAACAGCGTCTTGTCTTTGAAGCTTATCAAAGATGGAGATCGCTTTGACTAAACGGTCATTGGCTCTCTCAGTGATATCTTTCTCAATGACAGGATCGCATTGATATAATTCGATTTGTCTTTTTGGTTTGCCGATCTCTTTGATGATCTTCTCTTGCCATTCACATAATTTTTTGATGGCTTCGTGACCGAACATCAAGGCATCTAACATATCGTCTTCGCTGACTTGGTTAGCACCGGCTTCCACCATGTTGATGGCTTCTTTTGTACCGGCAACCGCTAATTGGATGTCGGATTGTTTATCTTCTTCGACAGTTGGGTTGATGATGAATTTGCCGTTAACTCTACCGACATAGACACCAGCGATTGGGCCATCGAATGGAATATCAGAGATACCTAACGCTAAGGAAGAACCTAACATCGCAGTCATCTCTGGAGTGCAGTCTGTATCGACAGACATCACAGTGTTGACGATTTGCACTTCGTTTCTAAAACCTTCAGAGAACATTGGTCTGATTGGTCTATCGATCAATCTGGCAGTTAAGGTCGCATGTTCTCCAGCACGTCCTTCTCTGCGTAAAAATGAGCCTGGGATCTTACCGACGGCGTATTGTTTCTCTTCATAGCCGACTGTTAATGGGAAGAAATCTCCTTCCTTTGGAAGATCTGAGGCACACACTGTGGAAAGAACTACAGTTTCGTTTAATCTAACGAGGACCGCGCCGTCCGCTTGCTTGGCGATTTCGCCCGCTTCGACGACGAACTTCTTTCCTTCGAATTCTAATTCGAATACTCTTTTCATTTCTTTTTTCCTCTTTTTTCTAAAAAACATAACGGTGTAATAATAACATAATATTTTTATTATGTAAGTGTTTTTTCAAAAATGTGTTTTATTTACATGTATACACAGGTTGAAAGAAATTTAGTTTACAAATAAAATATATGTATAAAGAGGTAACGATATGAAGAACAAAACTCTCTCATGCATCTCGTTGCTGCTCTTGTTTTCTCTTGCGGCTTGTGGCGGTTCCACAGTAAATGGGTCCGTTAACGGCGACGACAATAATGATGACAATGAGAATGGCAACAATGATGCCGGTAACAATCAGACAAGCGCGAATGGCAACGCTGATTTCAGTTACATCACCTATGAAGAAGACGGCAGAGAATGGATCGACAATGGTCCAGCTAAAGCTAAGGAGACGTTTGAGCCCGAAGTTTTAAGCCCAATTTCAACTGTCCAAGTCTTCTGCCCTACAACTTATTCTTATGTTTACGCATGGACAGGCGCTGGTAACACATCATCCGAGAAATTCCTCGGCAACTGGCCAGGCACCAAGCTCAATGATTACAACTCTCGTTGGAAAACTTTTAGTTTCCCAGCTGATAAGCTATCTTTCAAATTGATTTTTAACACTCCAGGACAAACCGCTGACTTATCACTCGATGGCGCGGGTCACTACTGGCTCGTCAATGGTGCTTTAACCAAGACCGATACAGAGCCTGAACAAAGTTCAGGAAGCGGCACTGTCGATTGGAATCCAAAAGCCACTAATATCTACATTGATAGCAAGGATTACACACAACCAAGCAAGATTGTTAAACCTGCTAAAACCACTGTGGATTCCGCTAAGGATTATTCCGAACTCCCTGTCGTCAAAAACTGGAATAAAACCTCTGTTATTAACAAATATAAAGGTAGTCGTGATGACTTCCGTGATGAAAGCATTTATTTCACCATCACCACTCGTTTCTATGATGGCGATGCGAAGAACAACACCCACTGTTGGGATGCCAAGCAAGACGCCGCCAGTGATCCAAACTGGAGAGGCGACTTTAAAGGCTTAATCGAGAAGATGGACTACATTAAAGCCCAAGGCTTCACTGCCATCTGGATTACCCCTGTCGTGAAGAATGCATCCGGCTTTGATTACCATGGCTATCACGCGATTAACTTCAAAGAAGTTGACCCTCGTTACGAATCCGAGGACGTCTCCTTCCAAACTGTCATCAATGAAGCCCATAAACGCGATATGAAGATCGTTCTCGATATCGTCCTCAACCACACTGGTAACTTCGGCGAAGAAAACCTCTTCCCAATGTTTTACTATGATGTCAAAAACAACACGACGATGAAAGCGATGACGAGAAATAGAACTACCTATGGAAAACTCAAAGATGATTATGATACATCCACTAATCCATATGGTTTACGTATCGACGCGATGAAAGAAGATGCGAATGATACTGAACATATCTATCACCATGAGAAGACGATGGCATATGAGCAATATGTTGAACAAACTGGCCAGATGGCGGGTGACTGTGTTGACCTCAACACTGAAAATCCTACTGTTGCTAACTATCTCGTTGAAGCCTACGCCAAATTCATTCACATGGGTGTTGATGCCTTCCGTATCGATACAGTGAAACACATCTCTCGTCTATCCTTTAATAAATATTATTTACCAGCTTTCCAAGCTATTGCTACTAAATGTGGCAATCCAAACTTCTTCATGTTTGGTGAAGTCTGCACTCGTGTCAGAGAAGTCTGGAATCACAATAACCCTGCTGACTCCGCTCCATTCTATACTTGGAAAGAGAACAAGGATTACTCCTGGGGCAATCGTGTGACCAATGAAGCTTCCACTTTACAAAACTGGAACGACAACACTGATCCAGGTAGCCAACCAACTTCTAGTAACGCCTACTTGAATAACGGTCTTACATACCACACTCCTGATCGTTCTAAAGCCAGTGGCATGGGTGTCATCGACTTCCCAATGCACTGGAACTTTGAAAGCGCGCAAAACGCCTTCAACGTCGCCGTGGGTAATGACCAATATTACAATGACTCAACATATAATGTTGTCTATGTTGATTCTCACGACTATGGCCCAGACGGTATCCAAAAAGTGAGATTCAATATGGGGGCGAATGCTTGGAAAGAAAACATGTCCTTAATGTTTACATTCCGCGGTATTCCATGTATCTACTACGGCAGTGAGATCGAGTTCCAAGCCGGTAAGACAATTGATGAAGGACCAAATATCGCTTTAGCGGATTCTGGTAGAGCTTACTTTGGTGATAACATCACTGGTAATGTTAACGTCTCGGGATTTGGTAAATACTCAGGTGCTACTGGTAAGATGGCCACTACTCTTAACAGCACTCTTTCTAAGCACTTACAAAAACTCAATCAAGCAAGATTATCCTGTATCGCTTTAAGAAGAGGCCAATACACGAATAGCAACTTCTCTGGCAATGGTATCGGGTTCACAAGAAGATATACTTCTGGTGGCACTGATTCCATCGCCTGTGTTGTCATCTCTGGTAGCGGTTCCTTCAGCGGTTTA
>JAFZVO010000010.1 GCA_017617775.1 Bacilli bacterium
CTTCTACTACTGTTTGCCAAAGATTCCTGATGATCTCGCGGAGATTGGCCCTCGTGTCATCAAGGCCTTCAATGTGAGAAACAGGTTCTTCCATATCGAATTCTTCCGTTTGAGCAAAGATATTCCAGGCTTAGGCAAGAAGAACGAAATCGTTGGCCTAGAAACCAATATGAGACCACCGGGAGGGTACACTCCAGATTTACTCAATTTTGCTAATTCTGTGAGCTGCTACCAAATCTGGGCGGATTCTATGGCCTTTGATGAAAATCGTCAAAACATGAATCTTCCAAAATATTATGCCGGTGTCGCATCTCGTAGATTTGATAACCAATATTTCTACTCCGATGAAGATATCGCGAGAACATTCCAGGGCAATCTATGTACAATGGGCGTCTATCCACCCATCCTCGCGGATTGTATGGGCGATAAATACTATATGGCCAAATTCAAGACACTTGAAGAGCTCAAAGTCTTTGAAGCATATGTTGCCAGAAGAGTAGGCGACCCAGTTAAAGAAATCAAAACTGAGAAAAAGAAAAATAGCAAAGAAGCAATATGCGATACGCATGTTGATGGAGCGTGATTATGAAAGGGCTGATTGTAGTAAATCAATCAATCGGTCATAACCAATATAAAATTGATCGCTTTCTCGAAGAGGGAAAGGGGTTAGGAATTGATTTAGATGTTGTGATCAACGACGGACGACTAGCCAAGATTGAAAACGGCGAGATCGTTTTGTTTGTTCCTAAATATGATTTCGTCCTCTACTTGGATAAAGACATCTATCTAGCAAGAATACTCGAGAAGCAGGGATATCGCTTGTTTAATAAAGCAGATTTTATCAAGCTTTGCGATGACAAGATGTTGACCCTCATCAGATGTGCGAATGAAGGTTTTCCAATCATTAAAACATTACCATCTCCTCTGGTCTACACAGACGAATTGAAAGAAGAGAATTATCAGTTTTTAGATCACGTTGTCAGCGAACTTGGTTTACCCCTTGTGGCGAAGAAAGTTTATGGTTCGTTAGGGGAGGGTGTTTACCTGATAGACACAAAAGACAAATTAAGAGAATTTTATAAAGAAGCATATCGTAACCCATTACTCTTTGAAGAATATGTTTCTTCCTCTAAAGGACGTTCCTTGAGAGCCTTGGTCATCGATAGCAAAGTCATCGGTATTATTGAACGACATAACACTTCTGATTTTCGAAGCAATTTCGGCACGACAAACTTCTCTACGAATTATTCAAACAACAAAAAATGCTGGGATTTTGCAGAAAAAATCTCGCAAAAACTGGATATTGAGTATGCTGGCATCGATTTTCTATTTGACGAAAACGAAGATCCAATACTCTGTGAAATTAACTCTAATGCTTTCTTTGAAGAGTTTGAAAAGACGACCCATATCAATGTCGCCAAACTATTCTTAGAGATGGTGGTTAACAAGGTGAACAATGAACAGAAATAAAAAGAGATTTCCAAATAAAAAAGTTGATAAAAATTCATATCGAGAATTCGTCGTTTCTCATGAATGTGAGCTTTTAGATTTCCTTTTTGAAACCCACCCCGGGCAATCAAAAAATTCAGTCAAATCATTGCTTACAAATCACCATGTGACAATTGAAGGATCGCCCGTCACTCAATACAACTTAAAACTATTCAAAGGCGACACGGTCATCATCTTCAAACAACCAGTGAGAAAAGTGGTGAGAAGCAAACTTCCGATCATCTATGAAGACGACCACATTATCGTCATCAATAAACCAAGCGGATTATTATCTATCGCGAGCGATAATGAGAAGAAATCAACCGCTTATAGAATTTTAAGCGATTATGTTCAACAGAAAGATAAACACACCCGCGTCTTTGTGGTCCATAGACTAGATGAAGATACTTCTGGAGTGCTGATGATTGCGAAAGATAAAGAAACCCAAGAGAAGTATCAAGATAACTGGAACGATCTCGTTAGCAAACGCGGTTATTATGCGATTGTCGATGGAATATTAGACAAGAAACAAGGGACAATCACCTCCTATCTCAAGAAGAACGCTCAAAATATGATGTATTCATCTAAAAAACCAGGAGACGGACAATATTCAGTTACCCATTACAAAGTCATAAAAGAAAAAGATGATTATTCTCTCCTTGATGTAAACATTGACTCAGGTCGTAAAAACCAGATTAGAGTTCACCTTGGAGACATTGGTCACCATGTCGTTGGTGATGATAAATACGGTAACCCGACTAACCCAATCAAAAGACTTGGGTTACATGCTTATGAACTCGATATCAAGGACCCATATACAGGAAAAGTGATGAAATTTAAGGCCCCAATCCCTAAAGAGTTCGACTTATTATTCAAATAAGGTTTGTCTTTTAATCGTGTGTTGATACAATAAACACATGGTACAAAAACTACTAAAGTCATTATTAACCAGTACTTTATCCATTATGCCGATGATTTTCATCGTCATTTTATTAGCCTTATTACCGCTTAACCACGGGGCGAGCATGATGTCTCTTGATGGGATGGATTATTTCGCTCTTTTCTTTGGAGCGTTCCTCCTCATCGTCGGTCTGGCGATAATCCAAACCGGGACATTCCAAGGTTTAACCAAAGTTGGCCAATACATGGGTAACTCTTTGTCTGCCCAGCCCAAATACTTCATCATCGTGATATTTGCCTTCCTTTTGGGAGCGCTTATCACCTGCGCTGAGCCATCTATCATCATCGTTTCTAGCCAGATTGAAATCAACCCGTTCTTACTCATTGGTTCCATCGCTTTAGGGGTTGGCATTTTCGTCGTGATCGGTGTGGTTCGTATCACTCAACACGCTTCATTAAAGCTTTGGTATTTGTTCTTCTATTTCATTGTCTTCTTACTCATCTGTTTAATTGCAATCGATGATACATCAAGACAATTCTTACCATTCATCTTTGATGCTGGCGGTATCACGACAGGATCTGCCACTGTGCCGTTCATCTTAGCGTTAGGCACCGGTATTGCGATCGTCCGTGGTAAACGTCCTCATGAAGATAGTTTTGGCCTTGTCGGTATGGCTTCAATTGGCCCAATCATCACGATGACAATCTTACTATTAATCAACAGAAGTGGTTTTGACCCATATGAGTTAGTGATTCCCGCTCCATATGAAGATGTTGGTGGTGTGTTTGGTGATATTTTAAAAGCATTGCTTCCTTCTGGCGCCACTCATCTCGGTTCCCTTGTTGAAGTCGGTATGGCGTTAGCTCCAATCCTCATCATCTTCTTCGTTTATGAAGCGTTATATATCAAATTACCAAAAGCTGAAGTGATGAGACTATTGTCCGGATTCTTGATGAGTTATTTTGGTCTTGTGATTTTCTTGACTGGCGTTGGGGCAATCATGTCTCCGTTTGGTACGCGTGTCGGTGTCGCTTTAGGTACGCTTGACAGCAACTGGTTAATCGTCGGCATTTGCTTTGTGATTGGCTTGGTCACCATTGTGTGTGAGCCAGCCGTCCATGTTTTAACAACTCAGATCAACGAGGCTTCCGATGGTTATATCAAGAAGAGCACAATCTTAGGTGCTTTATCTATCGGTGTGGGCTCCGCGATTGGCTTATCTGCTTTAAGATCTGTGTTTGATTTCAATATCATGTACATCATCGTCCCCGGATACTTCTTGTCTCTCACGTTGATGTTTGTTACTCCAAACTTATATACCGCGATGGCTTTTGATGCAGGTGGTACTGCCTCAGGCCCAATGTCTGTGTCCTTTGTTCTCCCGATGATTATCGGTGTCACATATTCTAAACACGGCTTACCAGAGAAATCAGTGGCCTATTATACAGAGGCTTTCGGCGTTGTGGCTTTAATTGCGATGATGCCGATTTTAACCATTCAACTTTTAGGTGTGTATCTCCAGGTTAAAAAACTCATCCAACTCCGTGTTACACGCGGTGTTATCGCTGATCCTAACGATGCACAGATTATTCACTTTTAATTAGGAGGTAGTTATGGCAAAAAAAGAAGATAAAAAAGTTAAAAAACCTGCTAAAACCCCAGCAAAAGAAGTGAAAAAAGCAGAAAAACCAACTAAAGAAGTTGCTGTCAAAACTCAGCCAAAACAAACTGAAAAACGCGCGACAACGACGGTGAAGAAAAGCGATATCGCTCAAGGTGAAAAAAGACAGACTCAAGTCATCAAGAAGCCACAGAATAGATTCGCGAAAAAGCCAAAAAAGGTCAAAGAAACAAAATTTGAAGAGAAGAAAGATCTCGACAAATTATATGTCTACTTCACAATCGTGAATAGCGGTGTTGCCGATAGTGTGGTCAAAGTCTTTGAAGATATGGGTTGCAGCGCTTCCTTTATCCAAAATGGAACAGGCACAGCATCTGAAGAAGTGAAGAAAGCCCTTCACATCCAAGATTCAAGAAAAGAAGTTGTGATCTCCATCATCAGAGAGAGCAGACTTGAAGATATTGAAAAAGAACTCGCGGCCTTCTTCTTAGCAGCGAGGAGAAATAAAGGGATTGCCTTCGCGACAAAGATGGACGCAATCCAAGGCGTAAGACTCTATAAGTTCTTAAGCCAAACTCTATAAGGAGGAAAGTGTGATGGCAAATTTTGAAACATTATTTGTAGTGGTGAACACAGGCTTCACTGAGACGGTTATGACCGCCGCGAGAGAAGCAGGTGCGAATGGCGGGACGATTATCCATGGTCGTGGCGCGGGTTCTTTGATGGCCCAAAAGAAATATGGCATTGCCATCACTCCTGAAAAAGAGATCATTATCATTCTTGTGAGAAAATCACTCGCAGATAAAGTGATGAATGCTGTATATAAAGCAGCTGGTGTTGGTACACCAGCCGCCGGTATTATTTTCTCGCTTCCCGCCGAACGGGTTATCGGTCTGAAATATGATTTAGAGGATCAAGAGCGGTAAGCTCTTTTTTCTTTAACTGCGGTATATTTGTTCTTTTCACCTTCAAAGACATATCTCTGATAGACGAGGAGAGAAGTGATATAGAGGAGGAACGATGTCCAAGATATCGCAATACCGGTCGTTCTATGTGGAGTGACATATTCCATCATATATTCAGTCTCGCCGACTTCAGAAACGAAACCGACAAAACCGCCTGTTGATAGATAAGTCTTTAATTCTTTCTTATGACCATCTTTATAAGAATAGACATGCCAGCCTTCATCATAGGCTTCTTTAGAGATAACAAATCTCTCTTTCTCATAGTTTGTCTTAAAAGACCATCTATCAGGTTTATATGTCACATCAGTGATTGGATATTCTAACAGCTTATTGATTCTCTCAAAATAATCTTTTCCAGATTCTGTTTTGATTCTGAAGACAGAGTTAGATTGACCATATTTGCCGCAGTAGACGATTGCCTTAATCTTTCGATCTGTGTAGAAGCCTCTAATTGGAGAGGGGTTATCTGTGGAATGATCACTATGGTCATCATATGTGAATATTTTGTTATTCTCGTCTACTAAATAGATGTCATATTTAATAGAACCGCTGAAAGGCGCGTTGATGTATAAGGATTGCCCTTCATCGAAATAATCAAACGTGGAGCCATCTTTCTTTCTGATGAAGGCAAAATA
>JAFZVO010000119.1 GCA_017617775.1 Bacilli bacterium
GATCGCTTTAGCGTTCTTAATCGATACAATTGCTGGCAATGCTGGTAGTGCTGCCTTTGGTAGTGTCAACCCAGTCGCCGGATGGTTCAAGACTGTTGGTGGTTATGCCTTCGGATTCATGGTTTGGGTCCTCGCAGGTTATATCGCCTTCTCCATCGCAGGCCGTCCTGGTCTCGCGGTTGGTATGGTCGGTGGTTTCATCGCCACACAATCCAACTTTAACATTCTCGCCTCTATTATGGGCGATGAATATCCATATAGCTCTAACGCTGGATTCTTAGGTGGTATCGCCGCTGGTTTTGCCGCAGGTTATATCATCATTGGTTTACAGAAATTATTCTCCAAGATGCCTAAATCTTTGGAATCTCTCAAGCCAACTCTTATCTACCCAGTCTTAGGTATCGCCTTGGAAGGCGTCTTCATGTATTTGGTTAACACTCCATTAATCTATATCAACATTGGCTTTGCCAATATGCTTGAATGGATGAGCCAAAATCCAGCCTTATTAATCGTCTTGTGTGCTTTATTAGCAACGATGATGGCGACAGATATGGGTGGCCCGATCAACAAAGCCGCTTATGTCTTTGGTACTGCGATGCTCGCACAACAAACCGAAACTGGTTATATCATCATGGCCGCTGTCATGGCAGGTGGTATGGTTCCACCATTAGGTATCGCTATCAGCGCCAACTTATTCCCTCAAAAATACACCAAGAGAGAAAGAGGCGACGCGATGGTCAACTATATTATGGGTGCTTCCTTCATCACTGAAGGTGCGATTCCATTCGCCGCTGCTGACCCATGGAGAGTCATCCTTTCCAGTGCCGCTGGTTCTTTAGTCGCTGGTTTATTAACTGGATTATTTGGATGTCAATTATTAGCCCCACATGGTGGTATCTTCGTTTTAGCGACAATTCAACCAACATGGTCCATTCCTCTCTATCTATTAGCGATCGTCGCGGGCTCATTCGTGTCTGCTATCCTATTAGGTTTACTAAAGAAGAATTCATCTAACCCAGAATTAGGTAAATGGAAAGGCCTCCGCCTCACCAAAGCTGAAAAACAAAACAAGGAGGAAGATAAATAATGAAACAATTTAGTTACGTCATTACTGACAAAGAGGGCATCCATGCCCGTCCTGCCGGCGTCGTCGTCGCAGAAGCGAAAAAATACGCTTCTAACTTCAAGATTGAAAACAAAGGCAAATCCGCTGATTTGAAGAGAATCTTTGGCGTCATGTCCTTATGCGTCAAATGCGGTGAAGAAATCGTCGTGACTGTGGAAGGCGCGGATGAAGAAGCCGCGGCTGCTGCTGTTGAAAAAGTCTTCAAGGAAAATCTCTAATGAGCACCTATCAAGGAAGTCGTGTCTTTGAAGGATACGCCTTAGGTAAACTTGCGGTCTATAGTCAAGTTAAGGTTGAGAAAACAGAGGGTTTGGGACCAGAAGCAGAATTCGCTCGTTTTGAGAAAGCGAGAAAAGACACTGTCCAAGCCCTCGATACTTCCTATATGGAGACTCTCGCCAAATTAGGCGAGAAAGAAGCAGCTTTATTTGAGACTCATAAACTGATGGCGGAAGACCTCGATTTTGAGGACGCCGTCAGAGCCGAGTTAGAGAATAACGTTACCGCTGAATTCGCAATTCAAACTGCGGGAGCACAGCTCGCTGAAATGTTCGCATCTATGGACGATGCTTATATGAAAGAGAGAGCAAATGATGTCAGAGAAGTTTCCGCTCGCATCATCTCCTTCCTTCAAAAAGATGTGAAAGGATTTGAGTTAAAAGAGCCGAGCATCATCATCTGTGACGACCTCCCATCCAGCGAGTTGATGAAGATTGATCGCAAGCTTATTTTGGGTATCGTCTTCGTTAAAGGTGGCACGAATTCTCACGTCTCCATTTTAACGAGAATGCTAGAGATTCCATCCCTCTGTGGTATCGATAATTTAGAGGTCACTGATAAGTTAAATGGGATGTATGCAATCCTAGATGGAAACAAGGGCCAACTCATCGTCGAACCAGAGTCTCATATCGTCACTGATTATGCAAAATTAAAAAAGAAATATGAGGAAAATAAGCTTAAATTGCAGGCTTTTAAAGGAAAACCAACAGTTTCTAAAGATGGTAAAAAATTAGAAATCTATTCCAATATCGCCTCCAGTTTTGAGGTTGAAAAAGCCTTAGCAAATGATAGTGAAGGTATCGGTTTATTCCGCAGCGAATTCATTTATTTAGATGCTTCTACTTACCCAACCGAAGAAGAGCAATTTGAGCATTATAAACGCGTTGTAGAAGCGATGGCTCCACGCCAAGTCATCATCCGTACTCTAGATATCGGCGCGGACAAAAAGATCGATTATTTTGACCTTCCAGAAGAGGACAACCCAGCCCTTGGATTTAGAAGCATTCGCATCTGTAAAGCGCGTCCCCAAATCTTTTTAACTCAATTACAAGCATTATATCGCGCTTCCGCTTATGGCAACCTCGCCATCATGGTCCCAATGATTATCTCGTTAAGTGAAATCAATTTCATCAAAGAGATGGCTGAACAAGCCCGTGATAACTTAAAAGCAAGAGGCATTCCATACAAGGAAGATGTGAAGATTGGTATCATGGTAGAAACTCCTTCTGCCGCTATCTTGAGTGATGTATTTGCCAAAGAAGTGGATTTCTTCTCCATCGGCACTAACGATTTAACGCAATACACTTTAGCGTTAGATAGAGTGAATCCAAACTTAACTGCGCAGTTCAATCCACGTCATAAATCAGTCACTAGATTGATCAAGTTAATCGCGGATAACGCTCATGCGGCGGGTATCCCTGTTGGCATTTGTGGTGAATTAGCGAGAGACGAAATTCTCTTACCGTTCTTCGTGAAGATTGGTATTGATGAACTATCTGTCTCGCCTGCTTATACGCTTGCTTTGCGCGAACGCATTTCACGCATCAACACCAATGAAGTCAACTTAGAAGATTTCACCTAAGATAAACTTTAATTAAAAGCACTTCTTTATAGAGGTGCTTTTTTATTTTTCTCACGCGAAAGTATCAAAGATACTTTAAAAATACGCGTACAAGATTTTAATTTATACACGCACACTTGCATGATATAATAACACACGTGAGTGCTTATAGGAGGAACTTTATGAGCGAAAAGAAATATGTTTACCCCTTCCAAGAAGCCTATGGATTAGGAAAAGAACTTCTTGGTGGTAAAGGCGCGGGTCTAGCTGAAATGACCCACATCGGTGTGCGTATTCCAGAAGGATTTACAATCACCACAGAAGCATGCACGCTTTATTACGATCAAGGTAAGAAATTACCAGATTTCCTCAAAAACGAAATTTATGAGGCAATCAAAGGTGTTGAGAAACAAACAGGCAAAACTTTTGGTGGTACTACTAAACCATTATTAGTCTCTGTTCGTTCTGGTGCGCGTGTCTCCATGCCAGGTATGATGGACACCATCTTAAACTTAGGTTTAAATGAAGAGACAGTTGCCGCGTTAGCCAGAGAGACAAACAACGAAAGATTCGCGTATGATAGCTATCGTCGTTTCATCTTGATGTTCACCAACATCGCCAAAGGCCATCCACGTACTGAGATGGACAAGATGTTAGATGATCTAAAGAAAGAAAGAGGCTACAAACTCGATACTGAAGTCACTGCCGATGAATTAAAAGGCTTAGTGGTCAGATACAAAGACTACTACAAGAAGACATTCGGCGAAGA
>JAFZVO010000120.1 GCA_017617775.1 Bacilli bacterium
CATCGTTGGTGCCAAAGGCAATGAGAACAAGATCAAAGGTCGCGCGAATCCTTATGGATTCAGACAAGCGATTGTCCCAGCCATCATGCACGGTAGATTCAACAAGACCACTGTCTACGCCGATGGTGAAGACCTCAACGGTGAAAAGATGTTATTAGCTTCTGTCGCTCAAGGTAAATTCGTCGGTGGTGAATACATGGCCTCACCAAAGAGTGATAACACCGATGGTTTAATGGATGTCATCGTCTTCAAGACTATGAGCTTATTCCGTTTATTAATTCAATTATTCGGTAAATATCATGATGGTAAACACCTCGATGATCCAAAGATCAGAAAATGGTGCTATTACAAACGCGCGAAGGAAGTGGAAATCAAAGCCCCTGAAGATATCGACTTATGCGTCGATGGTGAAATGATCAGAGGTAAAGAATTCAAAGTCACTTGCTTACCAGGCGCTATTAAATTCGTCGTTCCTCAGGAGTAAATAATGTTTCTCGAATTTATCATCTTAGGCTTAGCCGTTGCTAACGCGATAGTTGCCCCTCTCACATATTGGAAGATTGTGAACTGGTGGGATTTCTATATCCCCATTGTGATGTTTGTTGCAACTTATATCGTCGCGTTATTATTAGTGATGCTATTCCTCCAGATTATGGGCATGATTCTCCTCTTCGTCCATAAGAAGATGCCAAACAACAAACTCATCACCCACCGTGCGAGATTCTTTTTAAAGAATGGCTTAGCGTTAATCAACTTCCATTCCAATATCAAAGTGAAAACCAAAGGTCTCGCGAAACTTCCAAAGAATGAAAGATTCTTGTTAGTCTGCAACCACCGTTCTAACTATGACCCAATGATCTCCATCGTCGAGCTCATGCGTTATCAGGTGGATTTCATCACCAAGGATTCCAATATGCGTATCCCAATCGGTGGTAACTATTTAAAGACTCTTAACTTCTTACCAGTGGACCGTAATGATCCAATGCAAAGTCTTCAAATGATGAATAAAGCCGTGCAGCTCATCCAAGATGATGTCTGCTCGATCGGTGTTTATCCAGAAGGCACGAGAGGCCATACCGATAAGATGCTCCCATTCCATGAAGGTGTCTTTAATATCGCCTTAAAAGCGGAATGCCCAATCGTCATCGCAACGGTGAAGAACACTGATCAAATCAAAAAGAACGCGCCGTTTAGACGCACTAAAGTCTTCCACGATATCGTCACTGTCATTCCATATGAAGAGATTGAAGGAAAGACTGCCAAAGCCGTCTCCGCTCTCGTCAGAGATATCATGGAAAACAACTTACGTCGTTACGAACAACAATGAATAGGGTATATACCAAAGATATTCTAAAAAGAGTTTTTAAAGATGACTATAAAATCGTCTCTCGCCTTTATGGTGGAATGATGAATGTCTCCTATCTCATTGAAGATAGCTACTCTCGTAAATATATTTTGTATATCCCTAATGGCAAAGCCAACAAACTTGTGAATCGTCCAAACGAACAGAAGAATCAACAAATCGCCTATAACTTAGGTATCACTTCTCGTAATCTCTATTTCGATCCATACCGTGGAATTAAGATCAATGACTTCATTCCCGGATCTTCTTTAGATAAGTACGAAGGAGAGATCGATTATCGAAAAGTTGCAGATTTGCTGCATATTTTGCATTCTTCTAAAGAATTATGCCCGAATGATTATAACCCAATCCAGAGATTCTTTAACTATGAAAAGAAGGCTCTTTCCTTCCAACCATTAAGCGTTAGATATTATAAATCTCGTGATTTCTTCTTCACCTATGTTCCGTGGTTAGAAGAGCATTATCAAAAAGTCGCTTCTCATAACGACGCGCAGAAGAGCAACTTCGTCGTTGGTGATGATGGAAACTACTATCTCATCGATTATGAGTTCGCCGGCAACAATGATCCGATCTATGATATCGCGACATTCGGCAATAACTCAGTCGACGAAGGTGAGAATCTTTTAAAAGCGTATTTCAATAATCCAGGCGAAGAAGAATATAAGAAATATTATCTATGGAGAATGTTTGTCTCTCTCCAATGGTTCTTAGTCGCGATTACTAAACATTATCAAAAAGAAGGGGCCGCCACTCACTTCAACTTTATGGCGGTTGCTGAATATTTCTTGATCAACTGCGAAGAAGCAAAAAGACGCTTTGAGCGTCTCTTCATAAATAAATAAATTACTATAATTCAATATCACGGCGGATGATGGAAACTAGCATTGCGGCTTCTTCATCGCCTTTTTTACTCGCGATAAGATAATATCTTAAAGCTTTCTCTGTATCTTTATCTACTCCAATACCTTTGAGGTAGCATTCACCTAATCTCTTGATGCATTCAAGATGACCTTTCTTCGCCCCATATTCAAAAGCAGCAAAGGCGGCAGCAGGATCTCTTTCCATTCCTCGACCTTCAGAAGCTCTTTCACCGAATTCAAAGGCGCAGTCGACATCGTGATTGTAGATATAAGCATAACGATAATATTTGGTCGCTTTTTCTTCATCTCTTTCGACACCTTTAACACCTTCATCGAAGATTTTGGCAAGTGGTAAAGCGGCATCATAATTCTTATTAGCCACCGCTCTTTGGTAATATTCAACAGCTTTCGCCGGATCTTTGCGGCAACCAAGACCTTCAACAAGCATATCACCAGTTCTCTTGAGACCTTCAGGTTCTTCTTGTCTCGCCGCTTCTTGATACCAGTGGAATGCGCGGTCCATATTCTTTCTAAAGCCATTGCCATTGAAGTAATGATTACCCACCACTACTTGAGCGCGTTTATCGCCTTCTTGGGCTCTTCTTACGAGATAGCTAATCGCTTCTTTATAATCAGGTTGGACACCATCACCATACACGTATGCATGTGTGACGAGTTCTGCCGCTTCGTTATTGCCCAGTTCTGCGGCTTTGCGATAGAACTTAAAGGCAGTCGCGTGATCGATTGGGACACCGATGCCATCATAATAGCAGTCACCGAGCATCTTCGCCGCGAACATATGACCTCTTTCGGTCGCTTCTTGTAAATAATAATTTGCACGGATGATATCGCGGTTCACACCGACTCCATCAAAATAGGCTTTTCCTAAATTGTATTGGGCTTCCATATGTCCTTCATCCGCGTATTTCTTAAGGATCGCTAATCCTTCATCGACATTAGCTTCACAGCCCACGCCATATAAAAGGCAATATCCATAATTGATGGAACCTCTTAAGTATCCATTCTCATGACAGTATTTGAATTTCGTAAATCCTTCTTCATCATTTCTTTCAATATCCATACGACCTAAAAGGAAGATTTCTCCCAAGTGGTTGATCGCTGGAATATATCCTTTATCCGCGGCTTGTCTTAAATATTCATTAGAGACTTTATAATCTCTCTCCACTCCATCGCCTCTTTCAAATAATGTGCAGAGCATAAAGCAGGCAGAGGCATATCCTTTAATCGCGGAATCACGAAGGTATTCTAAAGTCTTATTGAGATCCTTATCATAAATATAACCAGTATAGTAAAGGTGGGCTAAATAATAGAGAAATGCAGGGTTTTTATCGTATTTATGGGATTCGATAATCTTGACGATTTCTTTATCTTTCTGCGCCTTTTCTAAAGACATCAATGTTTGAAGAATGTTTTTTTCTGCCATAATTATTTACCTTCTAGATTTTTAAGTCTTTTCACCCAAACCATCTCTTTCTTGTCTTTATCACTTAGTACCATATATTTACTGCCACATACCGAGCAGAGACAGTCATCGCCTTTATTATTCACAGGTCCTCCGCATATCGGGCAGAAATGTGAATAGGTGAATGCATCCGCGGGGAAAGTGACCAAACAGCTTTCAATCATATTAGAGAGGTTCGCATCTAAAGAATCCCCATATGGAGAAGAGATGATGACATTATCATTTTGACATCCTAATAAAGAGGTGATCACAAACGCGTTGTCATATCCTTTTTTACATCTTGATTCCACTTTTCTTTGGAAATATGTATAAGCTTCTTCAAGACTTGGCACTTGCTTATCTAAAGATGGATATAAATCGAGAGAGACTTTCGATTGCCTCTTGCTCTTAGTTTTATAATCATTATTATCTTCAAAGATTAAATCGATGTGATCATCGCTATCCGCGGAGATAGTAACAGAGATATTCTTTCGTGCAAGTTTTAAATTTTTAATCCTTAAAAGATAATCTTTATTATCGAATTCTGGACTTGTTCCACTTAAAGTAAATCCTCTTTC
>JAFZVO010000121.1 GCA_017617775.1 Bacilli bacterium
AATGAATATCTTTATCTCATTCATTTTAGCGATTATCTCCTCGATGCTCATTGATAACGTCGTCTTATCTCGTTTCTACGGCATCTGTCCGTTCTTAGGTGTTTCGAAGAAAGTGAAGTCTTCTTTAGGTATGGGCCTCGCGGTTGTCTTTGTCATCATGCTCGCGACATTGATCTGCTGGCCGTTATATAACTTCATCTTGGTTCCGGCGGGTATCCCATTCTTAGATACAGTAGCGTATATCTTAGTCATCGCTTGTTTAGTCCAATTAGTTGGCTTATTCATCAAGAAATATTCTCCAACATTATATAAATCATTAGGTATCTATTTACCGTTAATCACGACCAACTGTGCGGTGTTAGGTGTCGCGCAGGGCAATACTGACCAAGGCCTCAACTTCTTAGAGGCGTTAGCGAATGGCCTTGGAACTTCAATTGGCTTCTTACTCATCATCGTCACCTTCAGCTGCATCAGAACTCGTTTAGAAAGCGCGAACACACCGAAAGCCTTCAAAGGCTTACCAATCGCGTTGATCACCGCGGCGATTATGGCTATCGCCTTAATGGGCTTACAAGGATTGTTCTCAGGAGTTTTAAAATAATATGAGCCAAACCGGATATCTCATCATTGCAATCTCGATTATGGTGGTCTTGCTCATCGTCTTTTTCGTGAGTTTTGTTTTATATCGTAAGACTCCAGTCCCAAAGGGATGTGAAGATATTATGGCTAGCGAAGAGAAATGCGCATCATGTAGCAACAAAACATGTCAGTTTAATAAAGGTAGAGAAGAATAGTTATGGAAATCTTGTGGGCGGTATTAATCTTATTAGGACTTGGACTACTTTTTGGCCTCGGTTTAGCGATCGCCGCGAAAGTTTTACACGTCAAAGAAGATGAACGAATTGAAGAAGTCGCAAAACGTCTTCCTAACTATAACTGTGGCTCTTGTGGCTTTGCCGGATGTCATGACCTCGCCGAAGCGATTGTTAAAGGCGAAGAAACTAACTTACGTAAATGTAAGCCAGGCAAAGAAGAAACTAACTTTAAACCAATCTTAGAATATCTTGACGCGCATCCAAACGAGGACGGGAGCAAAGTAAAAGCCCATCTCTAATATGAGAAAGATATTCCCCATATTACTAATCGGTTTACTCACATCTTGTTCAACAAATAATCAGATTATTGAGAACAAGGTTTTTTGTTTTGATACGACCGTGATCTCCAAATTATATGAAGGCGAACAAAGTAATCTCGACGATATTAAAGATATTTTTCTCTATTATGATAAAGTCTCTGATAACTATAAAAATAGAGACGGCATCACCATTACAAAAATCGGTCGTGATCCCATCACTGTTGAGCCTCAATTATATGACTTATTAAAGACATCTGTAGAGGTCAAAGATAGTGGGGCAACTTACTTCAATCCACTCGTTGGAAGACTATCAAAAAAATGGAAAGAATCATTAGAAAAAAATGAAGTTTTGTCAGATGAGATTATCACCGCAGAACTAGATATCATTAACCATTCATCTCTTCATTTTGAAGATAATAATACCGTCTATAAAACAGGTGATGCAGAAATCGATTTAGGCGGTATTGTTAAAGGTTATGCGTTAGATAAAGTCAGCGATTATTTAAAGAGTCAAAATATAGAAAAATACTTGATAAATGCAGGTTTTTCTTCTATTTTGCTTGGAAAAAAGGATACAGATGATGGCTATTTCACCGTCAAGATCTCGGACTTAAATAACACCTATATTAAACTTAAAGATTGCTTTGTTTCGACATCTTCTAAATCCGTCCAAGGCGTGAAGATCGGCGACGTCACTTATTCGCATATCATCAACCCGATTAACGGGTCCGCAATCAATATGAATGATGCCGTAATTGTCGTTTCTAGTTCTGGAGCTTTAGGCGATGCTTTATCGACCTCAATGATGATGAATACGGTGGAGGAAATCAAATCGATTGAAACCTCCCAAAACGTGCAGTGTATCGTCGTCAAAGATAAACAAGTAATCTACTGTAATGAAGGGTTGGAATTATATCGTGGATAAGAAGGTTTTACGTAATGATTTGATCCTCATAGTCTCACTTCTTCTCATCGCGGTGATTGCTTTGGTGGTGGTCAATGTCAATGCGAATAGAACTAATCTCGTCGCGACTATTTCCGTCCAAGATGAAGTGGTCGAGAAAATAGATTTAAGCAAGAATGAAGAGAAAGACTATTACATCAAAGGCTTGAAAGGTGAGGTTCACGTTCACACGAAGGATGGCGCGATTGCTGTCGTGGAATCTAACTGCCCTCATCAAGATTGTGTCCGCATGGGGTATGTGAATGAGAGCAATCACCCAATCATCTGTGCCTATAACGCTGTCTATATCGTTATCGATGGTAATTCTAATTATGATGTGGAGCTCGGATAATGGAGACTGTAAAGAAGAGATCGTCCGGTTTTAATGTTCATAAGATTGCCTTGTTAGGTGTTTTAACTGCGGGAGCGGTGGTCATCGCGATTCTCGAGTCCTTCATTCCTTCAATTGGAATTCCAGGAATCAAACTAGGATTAGCAAATATTGTAATCCTTATCGTTTTATACGAAATTGGTATCTGGGAAGCGGTGATGGTCAATCTCATCCGCGTGATTGTTGTTGGGCTTGTACGTGGAACATTCTTATCATTTGGATTCCTCATGTCTTTAACAGGGGCGATGATGTCTTTAGCGGTGATGGTTCTTTTCTATGTTCTAGTTAGAAAATTCTCTATAATTGGTGTCTCTGTCATCGGCGCGGTTTTTCATGTCATCGGTCAAATCTTAATCGCGATGATATATCTTGGGACATCATATGTCGTTTTATATTTGCCGGTCATCGGCTTATCTGCGATTATCACTGGCGTTTTTGTCGGGATTGTCGCGAAAGCGATCATCCATACGGATGTCATCAAAAAACAAAAAGAAAAATATCACTTCTAATATAAATATTACGTCATGAGAAAAATGTTTCATTTCTTGTGGTGTTTTTATATATATTTTAGTAATATATAACATATTTCTATTTGGAGGATACTATGGACATTAACAAGACTCTTGAAGGCAAAACATTAGTTATTGCCTTAACTGATAAACTAGATACGACCTCTGCTCCAGCATTAGAAGAGGACTTAAACAACTCATTGAATGGAATCGACACTCTCATTTTTGATTTTTCAAAACTCAACTATTTATCCAGTGCGGGATTAAGAGTTTTATTGAACACACAAAAAACGATGATGAAACAAGGCAAGATGATCATCAAGCATCCTAATGATGTCATCATGTCCGTTTTTGAGATGACTGGATTCTCAACAATTTTGACAATTGAAGACTAATGAAAAAAGAAAGAGACAGCAAATATAACGATTCTTTAAAGAAGAACGAACTTGATGCGAACAAGCAAATCGCGCTCGCAGGATTAGTCACTGCGGGTGTTGTTTTAGTGTTGTGGATTATCTTCCTCACGGGTCTGGTCCGTATGCTCAACATGTTCTGGATCAACATCATTTTTCCAATCACGATTGTGATGCTTGGCTCTCCATTCTTTGTTGTGAGGTCGAAAAGAACTAACCAATCCGCACTTAAATATAGTGAAATTATCAATTTCGCTTTGATGATTGCTCTTCTCAATATCGTCATCCCTAAACACGCGATATTAGCGTGGGCGGCCGTCATCATGATTTCTGCGCATTATTATTCTTGGAAGACAACTGTGTTTGCCTATATTATTGTCGCTGTTTTAATGGCGGCATCTCTTCCATTCTCCATGCTTCTCGGTGAATGGGATTCCAACTTGATGGGGGCAAATGGCGAGACTTTTGCCGCGATTTCTATCAAATTCCCGGAAAATCCATTACCACATGGTGGCGTGAACAACTATGACGTTGAAGATAGGCTCTACTTCCTCAACAACTTCAATTATTACTATCCTAACGAACTGAGCAGATGGATAGCTGCCTACATTTATTACTACGCGGCAAGGCTCGTCTGTTTAACAGTGGTTTTCGTCGCTGCTTTAAGACTCAATGTTCGTACCGAAAGATTGATGATCAGCGAAAGCGAAGCGATTCGCGAAAAAGGTCGTATTGCTGCTGAACTTAACGTCGCGAGCGATATTCAACTATCCGCCTTACCGCAATATTTCCCAAAGATTAATAAATTTGATGTCTATGCCTTAACTCATCCGGCCAAAGAAGTGGGAGGAGATTTCTATAACTGCTTCTTATGGGAAGATAAATTATTATTCTTCGTCGCTGATGTCTCCGGCAAAGGTGTTCCAGCGGCTTTATTAATGATGAAGACCAACACTTTGATTTCATCAATTCTTAAAAATGATGATGATGTCACTAATGCTTTGAAATATACAAACAAAGAATTAACAGACCATAACGAACAAGGAATGTTCGTCACTGCGATTGTCGGTTGTCTCAACCTCAGAACTGGCGAAGTCAATCTCGGTAACGCGGGGCATAATCCACCTCTTTTCAAACACCATGGCAAGAAATATGATTATCTAAAACTTCCAACTGGGTTTGTTCTCGGCGGTCTTCCCGATACCAAATATAAAAGCGTTTCTCGAAAATTTGAAAGAAACGATATTTTATTCGTCTATACCGATGGTATTACTGAAGCGATGAATGAAGAAGGCGAGTTGTTCGGCGAAGAGAGATTACAATCTTTCCTCAACGGCTTAGATTCAACTCTCACCTCTGAACAGATTTGTCACTTCGTCAATGATGAAGTCCATCGTTTCCAAGGAAACGCGGAACAAGCCGATGATATCACGATGCTCTGCTTGAAATATAACGATATCGTGGAGAACAGCTCCTTTGTTGTTCCAGCAGATAAAAACGAAGTGAATCGCGTCGTCGAATTCGTCAACAAATTCTTAGCTCAATTCGAAGTCGAACAGAAGATTGTCAGTCAAATCGATATCTCTATCGACGAGATTTGCTCCAACATCTTTAACTATGCATATAAAGACTCTGATAAGAATGGGACAATTGAGGTGAATATTTCAATCACTAATAAAGTGGTCACTATGCACTTCGTCGATACCGGTTCCCCATTCAACCCATTAGAAAAAGAAGACCCGAATGTCAACCTCCCATTAGAGGAGAGAAAAGAAGGAGGTCTTGGCATCTATCTTGTCAAGAAGATGATGGACTCTGTCTCCTATCATTATTCAAAGAATAAAGAGAACATTTTAACGATCACGAAGAAAGTTGGTGAATAATATGGACATGCATGCAGAAATGATTTTTGATGAATATAAAGAACTCCTTCCAGTTCTTAAACTTCTCAAAGGTGTTGTCGATAACATCATCCGTCAAGAAGTGACCAAATCTGGTGTTTTCACCAACTCATATTCCTCCCGTATTAAAACGGAAAAGTCTCTTGAAGGAAAACTTGAACTCAAAGGTTATAAATATAAAGACATCTATGATTTAACAGATATCCTCGGCGCGAGAATCGTCACCTATTATTCCAGTGATGTCGACCGTGTCGCCTCTGTCTTAGAAAAGACTTTTAACGTGGATAGAGAGAATTCTATCGACCGAAGAAAAGAATATAATATCGACCAATTCGGTTATATGTCTCTCCATTACATCTGCTCCGTTCCTGAGACCTTATATAAGAATGAAGAATATCCAAACATCAATAAAATCCGTTTTGAAATTCAAATTAGAACATCTTTACAAGATGCTTGGGCACAGATCACCCACGATATCGGATATAAAAGCGATGTTGAAATTCCAAAGAAGATTTTAAGAAGGCTGAATCGTTTAGCCGGTTTGCTTGAGATGGCGGATGAAGAATTCAACAATATCCGTCAAGACAGTGACCAATACCGTAAAGGTGTCAAACAGATTGTCTCCTCTGGTGACTTCAACGAAGTCGAACTCAACATCGATACTTTCAACGAATATATCGAGATCGATCCATTCAGTGAATTAATGCGTCGCATTCAATCGATTAACAGCATGGATATTCAAGAGGTTTCTCTATCTCCATATTATCGTTTCTTAAAAGCTCTCGGCTTCAAGACTCTTGGTGATATTGAGAAGATGAGAAAAGATAACGAAGAAGATGCTTATCAATTCGCCTTGCGTCTATTTGGCGACACTGATTTAGATATCGCAGCGTCCTCTGTGGCAATCATGTGTTTATGCATCGTCTACTTATTCAAAGTTGGTAGTGGTCTCGCTGGACTTAACATCATGCTCAACAGCGTGAATGGCGAGAGACCGTCGAATATGAAAGTGGCCCAAAGATATTACAAAATCGGTCAAGCAATGGGACTGGTGAAACAATAATATGTCAGAGAAAAGAATCGATTCATCATTTTTAGATAAAGCCATCATCTATGCGACCAAGGCGCATCAAAACGTCGAACGTCGTGAGAAAGGCTTTCCTTATATCGTCCATCCAATGGAAGCGATGAGCATCGTCGCGACGATGACGAGCGACCAGGAATTGCTCGCCGCGGCAGTCCTTCATGATGTCGTCGAAGATACCGATATCACTCTCGACGAACTAAAAGCGGAATTCGGTGAAAGAGTCGCTCGACTCGTCGCCTTAGAATCCGACAATATGGATCCCGGATACCGTAAAGATTTATCCTGGAGAGAGAAAAAGATCCTCGGCTTAAAACGCATTAAGAATTCTGATAAAGACGCGCAGATTGTCGCTCTCGGAGACAAGCTTTCCAACATGCGTGCCATCCATCTAGATTGGCTTAAAGACCACGAGAAAATATTTGAAAGATTCCATGAATCAGATCCCTCTATTCACGCTTGGAGATACTATCAATTATCCAACTGTTTTGATAAGTTAGAAGGCTATCCTGCATTAGAGGAATTCAAATACTTAGTGAGAGATGTTTTCGGTGAATATCTCCACGATTTCCGCATTGACAGAAATGGAAATATATTGAAGATTTACGGCAAAATCGATAGCAAAAACGCCATATCTATCATCGATAAGATCAACGCGAACGATTGTGATACCTATCTCGATTTCGCGGATGTCGCTGGTGTTTCTAATGCGGCGGTTCGCGCCTTCTATCGCCTCGCGACAAGTGGGAAGAGATTCTTCATTAGAAACGCGAATGTGAACATCATCAATGTGTTCTATAAATTGGGGGTTGCCCCTTTCATTTCCATCACCGAAAAACCACGAGAAATATCACTTGATGATTATGAGCAATCCGGGGATGGATATACGGCGATTTCCTTTAACCATGTCGATGGCGATATGATGATGAAATTATACGCGCCGTTCATCGCTCCAGAAGAGGTTGAAAAAGAGAAAGTGGTCGCTACACGAACCCTGGCCTTAGGAATCAACACTCCATTATGCGGTGACCTCGTCACTTGTAAAGGCCAATTTGGCATCACATTTGAAAGGATCAATGATAAACGCTCGGTCGCCAGAGCGGTTTCCGAAGAACCAAATCGCATTGAGGAATTCGTTCACCTATATACACAAGCGGTGAAGAAGCTCCATGAGACTAAATGCGATACTACTTTATTTAATCCAGTGAGCAGATCGTTCCTCAAAGAATTAGAGAACGCGAAAGAGCATTTCACTGATGAAGAATATTTAAAGGTGACAAAGTTCATCGCTGATCATGAAGGACCGATTACTTGTATACATGGTGATCTTCATATCGGTAACGTCTTATTAACTCCACAAGGTGATACATTATTCATCGATATGGCGGACTTCTCATATGGTGATCCCCTCTATGATGTCTCCGTCTTATACGTGATGTCTCATCTCCTCGGAGAAGAACAATGTCAGAGACTATATCACATCAGTAAAGAACAAATGCAGAATGTTTGGAAACTATTTGTGAAAGAATATTATAATGTTTCAAAAGAAACAGAAATACAGGCTATTGAAGAGATGATCAAGCCTTATGCCGGGGTGAGAATCATCCAATTCGCCAACCGCAGTAAATGGCGTGATGGGGCAATGGCCAACAATGTGAAAAAATTAATCTTTGGATATCAGGAGGAATAATGATGAAAAAGAGAACAACATTATTGATATCAACCGTATTAGCTGCGCTTTCTTTGTCGAGCTGTGGCAAAGAATCCTATTACGGTACTTATCAATTCCAAATGGGCAAGAAGAATGACGCCCACATCGGTATTTATATGGATCTCACCGGTGACAACATCGAAGTCGAACTCGATGGTGAAAAAACCAACATGGAGAAATTTAATCTCAAGCTATCAGTCCCAGAAAAAGCCACCTCAGACGATGATTCTACTACTTTGGTCGGCGGTCTATTAACTTTCTTCCAAGATGGTTTGTTCGGCGGTTATAAAATCAATTACATCGAAGAGAAAGAAGAGAACCGTCTCACCCTCGTTCCAGTCATCGATTTGAACAAATTGATGGAAGTTGTTCAGGGTGAAGGCGAGGAAGGTGAATCCAGTTCTAGCCAAGAGAGTTCTTCTTATGAAGAATTTGTCATTCCATCCGAATTCATCGACGATGTTTTAATCGCGAAATATCACGGCAACACGATTGATGTCACAGTTCCTGTTTCCCTTAATGATTTGATGTTCCAATTATATTGGTATGGTTTTGACATCTTTGATCTAGCCGGAGAATATCCTATTGAGAAACATGAAAAAGGTTCTCATCCAACTGAGGATGATA
>JAFZVO010000122.1 GCA_017617775.1 Bacilli bacterium
TATGGTTTAGTGCGGTCTTGAGAATCGTGGGTATCTAAGCCAAGAGCGTGGGAGACTCCATGATAGTAATATTTCACGATATCTTCGTCTTCAGTGATTAAACCTACTCTGAGACATTCGTTTCTCAAGAATTCCTTGGTGAAATCCTGCGCATCTTTATTGGTGATACCAGGATGTAAATATTCGATGACCGCTTTGTTGCAGTTAAGAACTGTTTCATAGATGAGCTTCGCGACACCTTCAAATTTACCATTCACTGGGAAGGTACGAGAGATATCCGCAGAATAACCACCATAGTTATATCCAAGATCAAATAAAATCAAGCCATCTTCACCGACTTTATCCATCTGTTGAGGATAATGCAAGCAAGTCGCATTCTTGCCGTATGCGATGATGGTATCAAAGGCTAAACCTTCACGGTTAAGGGTTCTTCCAAACATCTCAAAATCATCTGCGACTTCATATTCGTATTGACCAGGTTTTAAGTTACGAAGAATGTGGATGATGCCTTGATGAGTTAAGTCGATGGCTTTTCTTAAACATTCCACTTCATATTCGCTTTTGATCATTCTGAGTTGAATCATATATGGGTTGATATTTTCAATTTTGATATGTGGGAATTTCTCCTCCGCAGATTTTGAAAAATCTACTGTATCATATCTCTCTTTGATTCTGATCTCGGGAGTGAGGTCAACATATAATTTCGCAATCGCTCCATATTGGTTATTATCTTTTGCTAGAGCAAGGGAGATAAAAGTATCTAAATCATTTGTTGAATGAACAGAATCGATGGTTGATAATTCACGGGCTTCATCAAAAGTTAATCTCTTGCCCGTCCACTTCTCTTTCACTTCGTTATATTCATCAACAAATAAATATGTCTTATGTTCACTTAAACCTTTGACGAGAAGGAGGACAGAATTCTCTTGACTCACATTAGTGAGATAGAAGAAATTCGTGTTCACTTTAAAAGGATAATATTCATCAGCAGTCGCAATCTTAGCGGTACCCGCGAAGATGATCGCCGCGGAATTCTCCTCCATTAAATCAAATAGCTTTTCTCTTCTTAAAACATTCTCTTGCATATTATTTATTCCCTTCTAATAGATTGATGACGTTGACACCGCTTTGCACATAGGTTCTTAAGAGCCTTCCAGCGCCAAGCTTTGTCCCTCCAAAATATCTTACAACAAATAAGGCACAATTATTGATATCTTTTTTCAAAAGAAGTTCTAATAAAGGTCGTCCCGCTGTTCCTTTTGGTTCCCCATCATCATTGGATTTATAAGATTGGCCCAAACGATAAGCATAGACGACATGTTTTGCCTTCCTGTGTTCCTTACGGATATCCTTTAAGATATTTTTAAATTCTTCTTCATCTTTAATCGGTAATAAAATCGCGATGAATTTGGATTTCATCACCTCAGTCATCATTTCATATCTCTGTTCTACTAACATAAATGACATTCTCTAGATTTAATTGTATAATTAAAACCAGGATAATGAAAGATGGCAAAAGCAAAGAAGACAACATGTCCTAAATGCGGTCAAGAATATGACATCATGTTTTCGCGTTGTCCGTGCTGCCATGAACCTAATAATGAAAGGCCTGAGAGCAGAGTCTCTTATCTCCCCATCTCTCGTCAAATTCCTCTATTCCTCGTCGGATTAATCGGCATCAATGTTTTAGCGGTTATCATCTCATTAATCGTCGCACCATCTATTAAAGATGATGATGCCTTAAGATATGTATTAATCAATTCTATCAACTATGCGATTCTCTTCATCGTTGATATGTTACTTTTAATCAATTATTTCCATGAACTCATCATTCCCTTTAAAAAGGGAAGAACATATCTCGCTGGATTGATCGGTTTTGCCGTCCTTCTCGGCGGGTCTACTCTCATCTCCTATCTCATGGAATTAGCGGTTCCATCTGCTGGAACAGGTGAGAATCAATCAGTGGCCATCCAGATGATTTTAAGAAACCCCGCTGTCTCTATCATCATCCTCGGATTTATCGGCCCACTTGTGGAAGAGCTCACATATCGCGTTGGATTATTCACTCTTTGTAAAAGAGCCTCTCCAGTTTTAGCCTATATACTCACCACTTTAGTGTTCGCGGTGATCCACATCGATTTCTTCTCCGATAATATCATCAATGAATTAGTCGCTTTACCCGACTATCTATTCGCGGGACTGATGTTCTCATTATTATATGATAAAGAAGGCTTTGGAGCCTCTTATCTCGCCCACGTCGGCAACAACCTCTTCTCCGTCATCAGCATCATCATCACTGGAGCGCAAAATGGATAATAGCAAGATTTTAAAGTTCTCTAGTTTTATTCTCAAACTCATCGCGATTTTTTCCATGACTGTCGACCACTTAGGTGTGATCGTCAAAAGCTTCTATCCTGATCTAGAGACATTCTATATAGTCTGCCGCTATATTGGACGATTTGCTTTGCCGCTATTCTGCTTCATGATTTTAGAAGGTGTGATTCACACCAAAGATATTAAAAAATATCTCCTCCGTTTAGGAGTGATGACCATCATCATCTCCACCATCTTATGCGTCTGTCAGTTCTGGACTGATTTAGGAATGAAAGACTTAGCCGCGCAGGGAAATATCTTCATGGATCTCCTTTTAGGGGCGACGATGGTCTATTTCTTATCTCAAAGAGATAATAAGTGGTTGAAGTTAATCGCTTTAATCCCGATCACTATCTCTATCCTCTCATTCATCGCCAAAGGGATTGAAGTCTCTTCTTATTACACAGTGGAAGTCTATTGGTATCCAAAATTCTTAAGACTCCAATATGACTGGTTATCCGTCATTATGATTCTCGGATTCTATGGGGCGACTTTCTTCGCGGATACATATTTCGAATATCAAAGTCAGTATTCTGGACTTCAATTAGACCAAGTCAAAGGGACATCGACATATCGCCTCGCGGTGAATCTCATCTGCTGCGGAGTCGTGATGGCCTTGAACATCATCTATTATCTCTTTAAATATCTCGCTCCAACGGTGGTCTTCTGGGCCCCGAATATCCAGATTGCCGGTATGGCAGCAGGATTACTCCTCATCTTCTATAATGGAAAACGAGGATATAACGGCAAATGGTTCCAATATGGAAGCTATTTATATTATCCGTTACACATCTTGCTTTTATATGGTGTCATATATTTGATATCATTACTCTAAGGAGGAAAACTTATGATATATCATATTGAATCAGTAAAAGAATTTGATGAATTAACTAAAGAAGGCGAATGCCTTGTCGATTTCTTCGCGACTTGGTGTGGGCCATGCAA
>JAFZVO010000123.1 GCA_017617775.1 Bacilli bacterium
ACGAGCCATATATCCTGTATCTTCCATAATGGAGAAGAAGAGGAAAAGGAGCAAGATTTGCGGGAGAAATCCTAAGATTGCGAATAATCCAGTCATCACGCCGTCACAGATAAATCCAGTTAACCACTGCGCGGATTCTGGGAGTCCAGATTCCATCGCACCTCTAGTCACATCCGTAATCGCGGAGAATGACATATCGAAGAAATTGAATAGGATTACACCTGGAGAATTGATTCCAGATTCAGTCCAGAATAGTCCTTCGTAAATACTTCCTTCAAATGAAGGAGCGACCTCATTTATTTCAAATAGCTTTCCAAGGAAGAAGAAATTCTCTGAGAAAGTTAAATGAAAGACGAGGAATAAGACAAGAGCAAAGAAGAGAAGCCCCCACACTTTATGTGTTAAGAATCTATCGATGCGATCGGATTGATTCATCTTGATATCAGCGGGTTTACCTCTTTTCACTGCCTGAACTAGTTCAGAAGTGATGTATTTATATCGGCTATCAGCGATGACGGCTTCAATATCATCACCGAAGACATCGTCTTTGAATGTCTGTTTAAAATCGTCAACCATTTTGATTAAGTCATGATGCATCTTCACTTCAACTTCATCGTTTTCCACGAGTTTAATCGCATGGAATAAAGGATCATCAACCCCTTTACCTTCGAAAGCGATTTTGACATCTCCCGCTAAGTGAGATAAGTCTTTGTTGACGAAAACGCTTCTTCCAACGCGTGGTTTCTGACTCGCTTCATAAGCGACCTTCATCAGTTCATCGAGATTATCTTCTTTTAAAGCAGAGACTTCGACGAAAGGAATCCCGAGTTTCTCTTCGAGCAAAGCGAGATTCAAAGAATCTCCATTCTTTCTAAAGATATCCATCATGTTAACAGCGACGACAACTGGGACATCGATCTCTAACAACTGTGTAGTTAAATATAAGTTTCTCTCTAAGTTAGTCGCATCGACGATATTGATGACACAGTCAGGCTTCTCATCGATGATGTAATTCCTCGCGATGACTTCTTCACTGGTATATGGTGAAAGGGAATAAATACCCGGTAAGTCGATGATGGAAATGTGTTCTTTTAGTTTCTTATAAGTTCCATCTTTCTTTTCGACAGTGACACCTGGCCAGTTACCAACGTGAGCAGTGCTCCCTGTTAAAGAATTAAATAATGTGGTTTTTCCAGAGTTTGGATTACCCGCTAAAGCAAATCTCTTCATCGTTAATCACCTACCTCTAGAATCACTAATTGAGCCTCATCTTTACGAAGCGTGAGCTCATACCCTCTAAGGGTGATTTCCAAAGGATCACCTAATGGTGCCTTTTTTCTTAAATAAATGGTGGTGTTCGGAGTAACCCCCATATCGAGGAGACGGCGACGAAAGCGTCCTTCACCCTCAACTCTTTTGACTAGGCCAGTCTCGCCTATCTTAAATTGATCTAAACTCTTAAGCATAATTCCTACCTTTCTATGCTTTCTATATATGCGGTTAGTCAAAACTAACTAATATCATTATATCCATTATTTACTAAACGTAAAGAAAAAAAGTTAGTTATGCCTAACTTATTTAAATCCTTATTAAATATTATTAATTATTACTTAAATTGTTTAACGTGTTTTTTGATGGCTTGCCAAGTCTCATCAGAGATATCGTGTTCTAAACGGCAAGCGTCTTTTTTAGCTGTCTCTTCATCAACCCCGAGATTAGTTAAGACCTCGGTTAAGATCAGATGCTTCTCTAATGTTTTTTCAGCGATCGATAATCCAGTAGGAGTGAGAGTGATCTCGCCTTTTTCGTTAATCTCGACATAACCGAGAGCTTTGAGCTTACCAAGGGCAATCGAAACCGATGTTTTCGAAAATGACATCTCTCTCGCGATATCAATCGCATGAACCCTCTCTTTAACCTGTGAGATTTGTAAGATCTTCTCTAAATAATCTTCTTGGGATTCTAAACGTTTCATACACATACTATAATTTGTTTTCAACAAAATTACAAAAGATAAACCTTATGTCGATGCTAAATCCATATGACAAGAAAAAAGACCCTAACGGGTCCATTATTATCTTGGTTGCGGAGGATGGATTTGAACGCATCGACCTCCAGGTTATGGGCCTGACGAGCTACCACTGCTCTACTCCGCGATGTAGTTAATATGTTAATATTACACATTTTGCTTGTCAAGATATAAAATATAAAAGATGAACACTTTTATTTTTGATATTGGAAATGTCTTATTAGATTATTCACCCGAGAAAATGGTGGAACGCGTCTTAGGAAAAACACCGGATAACAAATATCTCGCTGATACCTGTTTTTCTCGTTATTACTGGGAGAGGCTTGATCTCGATGAAATCACCATTGAAGACGAGAAGAAAGATTTAAAAAATGTCGTTCCTGCTCATCTCTATGAAAAAGCCTGTTATATCCTCGACAAATGGTTAGAAGAAATCACCCCAATCGAAGGAATGGGTGAGATTTTAAAGATGCTAAAAGAGAGAGGATATAAACTCTATTACTTAAGTAATATCTGTTCACAGTTCCTCGATGAATCAAAGAAACATAAACACATCATGGATTTGATGATGAATTTTGATGGGGGAGTGATCAGCGGACCTCTTCATCTCGTCAAACCTGATGAACAAATTTATCAAGTTTTTTTCAAGAAATATAATGTTGATCCAAGCGATGCTTTATACATCGATGACAACAAGAAAAACATTGAAGCTGGAAATAGATTAGGATTACACACTTATCTATTTGATGGCGATAGCAATAAACTCAAAGATTATATTCTTAATATAATAAGATAAAAAAAGATACAAACTAAGTTGTATCTTATTATTTTTGTTTTGGTGGCCCAAGCAGGAATTGAACCAGCGACACAGGGATTTTCAGTCCCTTGCTCTACCAACTGAGCTATCGGGCCTTTTAGCAACTTTATTGGCGGACCAGACGGGAATCGAACCCGCGATCTTCTCCGTGACAGGGAGACATGTTAACCGCTACACCACTGGTCCAGTTGCCTATATATTATCTTAAATAGTCAAAACAAAATCAAGAAAAGATTGATAATTTTATATATAAAAATTAGTAATTCTGCGCTCTTAATTCAAAATAGCTTTTCGCATGGTGGCAACATGGGCATTCTTCAGGGGCTTCTTTACCCACATGAATGTGACCACAGTTACGACATTTCCAGACGACGACATCTTCAGCGATGAAGACTTTCTTGCCTTTGACATTCTCTAAGAGTTTGAGATATCTCTTCTCGTGTTCTTTTTCAATCGCACCGACTAAACGGAATTGTTCTGCTAATTCGTGGAAGCCTTCTTCATCGGCGACACGAGCGAATTCAGCATACATTTCAGTCCATTCATAGTTCTCGCCATTTGCGGCATCTTGTAAGTTATCCTCAGTAGTGGGGACTTTGCCACCATGAAGAGCTTTGAACCATAGTTCAGCATGTTCTTTTTCATTACCTGCTGTCTCTTCAAAGATAGCGGCGATTTGCTCATACCCTTCTTTCTTCGCT
>JAFZVO010000124.1 GCA_017617775.1 Bacilli bacterium
AACGAAGATATTATTCATGACTTGAATAAAGAACAGATGCTTTTATTAAGAGCGGTCGTTAACGCTCAAGATTATAATCTCAAAACAAGTGATTATTTATTCGATGACGTCAAGACTTTATTCACTAAATTCATCCAGTTTATTGAAGAAGCTTTTGGCTATCATTTCAAGAACCTTCGCTTGCTTAATATTTAAGCATAGCTCATAATAACACTGATAATAGGTTGACATGAATATAACCTTAATATATCTTATATTAGATAGTTTTTGAGGTGAGTATATGAAAGAATTTACTTATGAACAAATCACAACACATTTAATAACCTCTGGTTATTATTATCAAGGTAGTGAGATATATGGTGGTCTCTCTAACACTTGGGATTATGGCCCATTAGGTAGCGAGATCAAAATGAACATCCGTAAGCTCTGGTGGCAGAAGTTCGTCCAAGAATCTCCCACGAATGTCGGTATTGACGCGGCGATTTTGATGAACCCAAAAGTGTGGGAAGCCACTGGCCACGTCAAGACATTTAACGACCCATTAATCGATTGCAAACATTGCCGTCAACGCTTCAGAGCCGATCAGCTCATCGAGAGCGAATTCCCAGATGTCAATGTCAACAAGATGACCAATGAAGAGATGATGGCTTTCATCAAAGAGCATGAAGTCAAATGTCCAAACTGTGGACAATCTAATTTCACCGACATCCGTCAATTCAATATGATGTTTAAAACCCATATCGGGGTCACGGAAGATAGCAAATCAGAAGTCTATTTAAGACCGGAGACCGCTCAAGGGGTTTTCGTCAACTTCAAGAACGTGATGAGAACCACTCGTCATAAACTTCCAATCGGTATCTGCAATGTCGGTAAAGCCTTTAGAAACGAGATCACTCCAGGCAATATGACATTCAGAACTCGTGAATTCGACCAGATGGAGATGGAATTTTTCTGCAAACCAGGAGAAGATCTCAAATGGCATGCGTATTGGAAACAATATTGTTTAGATTTTGTTGAACTCTTAGGCATCACCCCTGAGAAACTCAGATATCGCGACCACGAGAAAGAAGAATTAGCCTTCTATTCTAATGCGACCACAGATATCGAATACCTATTCCCATTCGGTTGGGGTGAAATCTGGGGTATTGCAGATCGTACAGATTATGACCTCAAACGTCATATGGAATATTCTTATCAATCTCTAGAATATTTAGATCCTGAAACTCAAGAGAAATATGTTCCGTACTGCATCGAACCATCTGTCGGCTTAGATCGACTCGTCTTAATGACATTATGCGATGCCTATGATGAAGAAGTCGTCAACGAAAACGACACGCGTATCGTCATGCATTTAGCGAAGAATATCGCTCCTTATAAAGCGGCAATCTTCCCTCTCAGCAAGAAGCTTGAAGAGAAAGCCAGAGAAGTCTTTACTTTATTAAGTAAAGAGATGATGGTGGTCTATGATGATACCGGCTCAATCGGTAAGAGATACCGTCGTCAAGATGCAATCGGCACACCGTTCTGTGTGACCATCGATTTTGAAACGGAAAATGACCAATCTGTGACGATTAGAGAAAGAGATTCTATGCAACAAGTGAGACTCCCAATCTCTGAACTCGTCGAATATTTAACAAAACAAATCAAAGGATAATTATGGCAATTGACCCAGATCTCATTGAACAAGTGAAAAAACACGCGGATATCGTCAAGGTCATCTCCTCGTACCAAGAACTAAACGCGAAAGGTAAAGACTATGTTGGTCTCTGTCCTTTTCACGATGACAAACATCCTTCAATGAGCGTTTCTCCCGCGAAACGCATCTTCCGTTGCTTCTCCTGTGGAGTGGGTGGCGATGCGATTTCCTATGTGAGAAAAAGAGAGAATATCTCGCTTTTTGAAGCGATGAAAAAGGTTTCAGATTTATCTGGGTATTCCGATCCTCGTTTAGAAGAAAAACAATTCGTCAAACCAGTTGATGAAGAGAAAGCCAAAAGGCTGAAATGTCTCGCTGATTTAACATTATATTATCAGTACGCCTTATCAAGCGAAGAAGGCAAAGCTGGACTTGATTATTTAAATAATCAAAGACATCTCGATGAGAGCATGATTAAAAAATACCAATTAGGGTACGCTCTTAAAGATGGCAAGAACACAATCGCTTATTTACAGTCTAAAGGTCATTCCTTAAAGACGATTGAAGAAGTCGGCATCGCGAGCGTGAGCGGTGGGACATATTACGATAAAAATAGCGGAAGAGTAATCTTCCCTGTCTGCGATAAAGATGGTAATGTTATCGGCTATTCCGCGAGAGCATTAGAGAAGAGCGATGCGAAATACATCAATACGATGGAGACTGTCTTATGGCATAAACGCAGTGTGATGTATAACTATCATATCGCCAAGCAAAAAGCCCATATCGATGGCTTTGTCTATGTCCTCGAAGGATTTATGGATGTCTTCGCTTTAGCGAAAATCGGAATTGATTCCGCAGTCGCGATCATGGGGACAAAGCTCACCGAAGAGCATATTACTCTATTAAGACAGCTCAATGTTGAAGTGAGGTTATGTCTCGACGGCGATGGCCCAGGACAAGATGCGACGATGGATGCCTCTAAATCTTTAGAGAAAGCCGGTATTCCGTTCTCTATTGTCAACAATCAGAACAACCCTCGTGACCCAGATGAGATTCTCAATGAAGATGGGCCAAACGCTTTAAGAAGTTATTTGAATAACTTAATCAATCGCAACGATTTCGCGTTAAACTATTTCCTCAATACCAATCCGTTAAAGAATAGTCAACAAAAAAGCGCTTTAGTCCAACGCTTCATCCCAATACTTGCGAGAATGAATAACGTTTTAGAATATGATACGTACTGCCGTAAATTATCCCAGATTACAGGATATGATGCGGAATCGATTAAAAAACTCGTCAAAGAATATCGTCGTGGCGAAGTGATCTCCTCGCGAAAAGTAACTAACTATTCCCCAGAGAAGAAATTATTAAAGAAACTTCAACTCGCTGAAAGAGAAATGCTCTATCAGATGACGGGTAATAAGAACGCGATCACTTTCTATGAGAATAAAGTCGGTGGATTTATCGAAGATACTTATCGACAAATCGCGAATTACATCGTCGAATTTGCGAAAACTCATGAAGAGATCAATGTCTCGGATATCATCTTTGAAATCGAGATGAATGAAGCGGCGAATAGCGATGAACTCGTCAATGAATTAACCGAGATTGCCAGCGACTCATTACATCCCGATGTCTGTGACGATAAATTATTAGAATCCCTTCTTGATTCCATCAACAGCGAAAAAGAAAAGATCAATCAAGAAGATATTATCAACAAACTATTAGAAGGCAAGACCCCGAAGGAACAAGCGAGAATTCTTGCCGATTATAACGCGCGTAAAGCCAAAAAGATTTCTTAAGGAGGACAGTTATGGCCAAGACCAGCAAAAAGAAAGAAGAATCATTAGGAGAGATTCCTTCTCTCGACCAAATCAAGAAAGAACTTCTCAAAAAAGCGAAAGCTAGCGAAGAAGGAAAACTTGAAGAGAGCGCCATCTATGATGAACTCGAAAACTACGAACTCGATGATGACTCAATCGAATCTTTGATGGAATTCTTTAGAGACAACGGAGTAGTGGTCACTGATGAAGACAGCGAAGATGATATCGATTTAGACGAAATCGATGATTCCAATATCGACCTCACCGATGACGATGATGATTTCGTCGACGATGAAGAAGAAGGCCTCGATGAAGAAATCGACCTCGATAAACTCGAAGCGACTTTAGGCGGAGAAGTGAAGATCAACGACTCCGTGAAGATTTATCTTAAAGAAATCGGTAAATATCCATTATTAAAACCAGAAGAAGAACCAATCCTCGCGAAGAAGATTGAAGAAGGCGATGAAGAAGCAAAGCAGAAATTAATCAATGCGAACCTTCGTTTAGTCGTCAATATCGCGAAGCATTATGTCGGTAGAGGTATGTTATTCTTGGATTTAATCCAAGAAGGTAACCTTGGTTTGATGAAGGCTGTCGAGAAATTCGATTATACGAAAGGCTTTAAATTCTCCACTTACGCGACATGGTGGATCCGTCAAGCGATCACGAGAGCGATCGCTGATCAAGCGAGAACGATTCGTATCCCTGTCCATATGGTTGAGACCATCAACAAGATGACGAGAACCCAAAGAGAACTCATCCAAGAATTAGGGAGAGAACCAACTGCCGAAGAAATTTCTGAAGTGATGGGTGGAGAGCTCACTCCAAAGAGAATTAGAGAAATCCAAAGAATCGCTTTAGAACCAGTTTCATTAGAGACGCCAATCGGTGAAGAAGATGATTCTCATCTCGGTGATTTTATCGAAGATAAAGAATCTCTTTCCCCAAGCGAATATACTTCTAAAGAATTATTAAAAGAGCAACTTTCTGCCATTCTTGCGGATTTAAATGAAAGAGAAGAAAAAGTGATCCGTATGAGATATGGTCTCGATGACAATCATCCTCGCACTTTAGAGGAGGTCGGACAATATTTCGGTGTCACTAGAGAGAGAATTCGTCAGATTGAAGCGAAAGCTTTACAGAAATTAAAACATCCGAATAGACTCAAGAAATTAGGAGATTACTATTATAAATAAGAAGGTTAAATTATCTAAGAGATTATACACCATCTATGGGATGGTTCCTTTCTCCACGGTTGCCGATATCGGCGCGGATCATGGCAAACTCATGATCGCCTTATTTGAAACGGGCAAAATTCCTCATGGCTACGCTGTGGAGAATAAGAAAGGACCTTATAATCGCTTAGTGAAAGCCTTAGAAGAAAGAAACTTAGAAGAGGATATCGTTCCGTTATTTTCAGATGGAATAAGCGATATCCCTGATGCTGTTTCTACTTTGGTGATCGCCGGGATGGGTGGTGGACTCATCATCGATATCTTAAAAGCGCATCCCGAAAAACTTAAATATGTTGATACCATCATCGTCGATCCACATAACCAAGTTCCCGAAGTGAGAGAATACCTTTCTTCGATCGGTTTTATCATCGCTGAAGAAAAGATTATTCGTGAAGATGGCGTTTATTATGAAATTATCAAATTCCTCAAAGGTGATGTCGCCTATTTAAGCGATAAAGATTTAGAATTTGGGCCGTTATTAAGAAATGAGAAAAGCGCGACTTTTGTCGAAAAATATAGCTCACGTATCAAGCAGATCAATCATCTATTAGAAAACAAGGCTCTTCCCGTCGAGAAAGTGAATTCTTTACTCCAAGAGAAAACCCGTATTGAGAACGTCTTATGAACGGACAGCGTTTAATCACTATATTAGGAAAAAGATATCCGAAAAGCATCGCGAAGAAATACGGCGATTTTGTCGGTTTAATGGCGGGCAAAATCCCTCAGGAAGTGAATAGGGTTTTATTATGCCTCGACTATGATGAAGAAGTTCATCAAATCGCGAAATCTTATCGTCCTGATTTAATCCTCACTCATCATCCTTTTATCTATGGGACAAGATATTCTGTATTAAAAAATGATCCGATGAAGAAAGCTCTATATGAAGAAGTGATTAAAGAAGGATTTGTTGTCTATAGCATGCACACCAATTTCGACGAAGCCCCTAACGGGATGAACGATGCATTAAGTCAAGCCTTAAACCTTAAAGAAGTATATTCACCTACTTGTTTACCAATGATGAGAATTGGCTATTTAGATAAAGAGATGGAAGTGAAGGAGTTCGCCAAATACGCGAAAGAGTGTTTGAAGGTTAATTATGGACTCTTGCTACCATACGGCAAACCAACTGTGAAGAAAGTCGGCATTGTCGGTGGTGGCGGTAATGATTATTACCTTGAAGCGATAGAAGAAGGCTGCGATATCTTCATTTCTGGCGATATTCCCCATCATCGAAGAAGAGGCATTATCTCACATCAGTTCAACTATTTAGATTTACCTCACGAAATAGAAAAAATCTTCATCCCAACGATGAAGAACATTCTTCATAATATCAATCCTTCTCTCGACATTTTATGTGTCGATCACGAGAAAGAACCTTTAGTTATCTAGTTTTTCTAGATATTCCACGATCTCCTCAATCGCTGATAGCGGTGTCGAGGCTCCTGAAGCAATGGCAACATGCTTCTTTTCTTTTAATAGAGATGGATTGAGTTCATGTAGTTCAGAGACCATCACTGAAATTGTCTCTGGATGTGACATCTGGGCGATCTCATATAATCTTTTTGTATTTGAAGAATAGATATCGCCGACGACGATGATTAAGTCGACATCATCGGGGAGAGCGATGACAGCTTCTTGACGGAGTCTTGTCGTATTGCAGATCTCTTCTAGTATTCGCGCATCTGGATAGTGGGCTTTAATATCTTCAAAGTTCTTTTTAATATCGATGATGTTTAAAGTCGTCTGATTGATGACTAATGGTGATGGATCAGTGACTTTCGAATAATCAAAACCGAATTTCACATCGTAGAGAAGAACATTTTTATCTAAAGATAAAGCCGCTTCTGTTTCCGGATGTGATTTATGTCCGATATAGATGACTTGATGGTTATCATTTAATTCTTTTTCAATCAAATCGAGATTATGTTTGACTTTTGGACAAGTGGTATCCATGATCATCAATGAATGCTGTAAAGCGATATCATTGAGCTTTTTATCATGTCCATGAGCAGTGAAGATTAAAATCGATTGTGGCGGGACTGTGTTAATCAATTCTTCATAGGTCTTATTTGGTTGATAGATTGTTTTAATCCCATTTTCATTGAGGAAATTAATCACGAGTTGATTATGGACGAGTTTACCTAAAATATAGATCTCTCTTTTCGGATAATCTTGCTTCGCTTTTAAGGCGATGTTAATCGCATTAGTAACACCTGCACAGTAGGATTTCGGTTCAATGACAGTGATTTTCATAGTTATATTTTATATAAAGTTAGTTGTATTGCAAATAATGAAGAACATATCGTTTCAATATATCCTCGAGATAATATAAAATATTACCAAGTAGATATGAGTAGAAGAGCAGCCATCGCGTTCTGGATCATCTTCCCGATTCTCACCTTATTATTCACGGGAATCGTGGTTTTTTATTTCTCTTTAGCCAATGGCCCTCTCTTCCTTTTCATCCTTGAATGCATCGCGATTGGTCTATTCATCATCTGGCGAATCATTTTAAGACATCGTAAATTTTATTTACGAATGATTCCTACTTTATCGGTGATATTCATCACGGTGATCGCGATTTCATTAGCCAAACCAACAGTGGAGAGAAAATCTGCTGCTTATTATGATAACCCCGTTGCTACGGAGACGTTAGAGCTTAAGAATGGTTTAGTTCAAGGCGTTTATAATGAAGATAAAAGTGTGGAGATATATGCCGGTGTTCCTTATGCAAAGGCTCCAGTTGGAGATTTAAGGTGGAAAGAACCAGAATCAGTGGAGAATTGGACTGGAACATTAGATTGTGGCTATTTTGGTCCACGAGCGATGCAGACGGATCAATTACCATTCATCAACGGCCTTGTTGATATGTATGCCGAAAAAGCGTGGCATCCTGATTTTACGATGCATCCAGAACAGAACATGTCGGAAGATTGTCTCTACTTAAATATCTGGAGACCAAAAGAGATCAAAGAAAAACTTCCAATCCTCGTCTTCATCCATGGTGGTTCTCTCACGAGCGGCTCATCTTCCTATGAAGATTATAATGGTGAAGAGATGGCGAAAACTGGTGTCATTATGATTACCATTGCCTACCGCGTCGGTGTCTTTGGTTATTACGCTCATGAAGATTTAATTAAGGAATCTCCAAATGACACGACTGGTAACTATGGTCTATTAGACCAAATCCAAGCCCTTAAATGGGTGAATGAGAACGCTGATTATTTCGGCGGTGATGCTTCTAATATTACAATTGCCGGTGAAAGTGCGGGCAGTTCCTCAATCTCCGCAATATGCACCTCCCCATTAGCGAAAGGCTTATTCAAAAGAGCGATTGGTGAATCCTCCTCTTTAGTGGTGAAAATCCCACCTCATACATATCGTCAGAAAGAAGAGGCCTTAAAAATGGGCCAGGATATCATGGAAGAATATCATTGTTCTTCTATAGAAGAATTAAGAAAAGTTCCGGCTGAAGAACTCGTCAAAACAGAGTATACCAATTCAGCGATGATGCTAGATGGTTATGCGTTAAATAAAGACCCATATCAAGTTTATCTTGATAAAGAAAACAACGAAGAAGCCTTATTGAATGGTTATAACATCTTAGAAGGTGATGCTTTCGTCATCCCTACTTATTTATTGTCACCCACTAATAAAGGGAATATCTTAGAGCGATTACAAGCTTTCTTCGGTGATGAATACGGCCAGAAATTCTACGATATCTATAAAGATAAAATCGAAGTAGATGCTTTCAGCGTCTTCAACGAAGTATTCTCTGTCTATTGGTTTATGTATCCGCATTATAGTTGGATGAATATGGCTTATAGCAACAATGAAGATGTCTATTCATATCAATTCACAAAAGAGAATGGCTTCCACGGGACATATCATGCCGGTGAGATGATCTATGCGTATGGCAATGTGAAAAGAGACACTCATACATATCGATATGATGAATCAGACGTCGCTTTATCGAATACGATGCTTTCCTATTGGAGCAATTTCGCTAAAACTGGTAATCCAAATAGTGAAGGATTACCCACTTGGGATAAATATGTACCCGCGAGAGAAGAAATAATGGAATTAGGCTCTAAAGTCGGTCCAAAAGATATCGAGCATCAAAAAGCCTTCGCCTTATGCGAAGAATACGTGAACTATCTCGCGAGTAAAGGAGAATAAGATGGAAGAATTATTAATCGGTTCTCATGTCGGAATGAACGGACC
>JAFZVO010000125.1 GCA_017617775.1 Bacilli bacterium
GACACTCGCGGGTCTTCTAAGATGTGGAGAGTTCTCTTTTACAATGTTCATAACTTCGCCATGATCTTCGCTTTCCTGATATAATCAGTGACATTTATCTTTGAGGTGCATGTGTATCCACATAGACCGCATTCGATACATTTCAAAGGATTGAGTTTTTTCACTCTCTCTTTATCCATTGCCTTCACCGCATTCATGATCTGCACTGGCTCAAGATGGGTTGGACAGGCTAAGACACAAGAACCGCATCTAACACATGGTTCTTCATGATAATCGACTTTATCTAAAACGATGATGGATGTCACAGTCTTGGAGACGATGATATCATCATTTGGAACAGACGCTCCCATCATCGGCCCACCTAAGATAAAGACTTTATCTTTCTCTGGGTTCTTATATCCACCACAGAGTGGAATTAAATCTTTAATGGCTGTTCCAACGCGGACGCGGAAGTTCTTTGGATGATTGATGCCGTCACCAGTGATTGTAATATTTCTCTTGATGACAGGCATGTTATATTTGATGGCTTTATACAAACCAACAATTGTCGATACGTTGAAATTGATGATTCCACGATTGGAAGGTAGTTCACCTTGGTTTAATTGAATGCCGGTCGCATTCTTAATCATCTCCACTTCCCAACCCTGTGGGTAGTAGTTACCGACACAGCAGAGTTCAATGCCGGAATCGCCATATTCTTTGATGACCTGTTCATAGACCATCTTGATATCTTTATATTTCTTTTTGATACAGATCTTCGCATGTTTGCAGTTGAAAGCCTGCATCACATATTTGATGCCATCCATAATGCGGTAAGGATATTCGAGCATCAATCTATGGTCAGCTGTAATATATGGTTCACATTCAATACCATTGATGAGAATCATATTGATTGGTTTATCAGTTTGGAATTTGATATATGTAGGGAAAGAAGATCCGCCTAAACCCACCAAAGCATTATCTTTGATAATCTTGGTCATATCTTCTTTTGTTAATTTTGCGATTTCTTCTGGAGTTCTCGTCTTCACATTAGGATCAAAAGTATCTTTGAAATCATTTTCAATCTTGATGAAATCAACGAGTTTGCCGTTACGATGATAATGTTTCTCAATACCCCGACATGTGCCTGAACAAGGCGCGTGAATAGGTTGATCGAAAAACGGACCATGACGGACTCCGATTTGTTGACAACAATTGACGTGTTCACCTTCCTTAACAAAGACATCCGCGGTTGAACATCTCGCATTTGTCACCGGACAATAAAGGAATTGAGGGTTGACGTATCTAACAGAAGGTAACAAGCTCGTGAGGTTTTTAGTGTCCTCAATATGTCTGGGCTTGGAAATCATACATAAGTATTGTATCTCAATTATTTAATTAAATAAATAAAATCGCTCACGGTGAGCGATTTATCTTAGTTTTTTATCGGTTAAAATTTATTTGGGGTTTCCGTATTCTCTATTCATTGCGTCAATAGAAACAACCCATTGTTTGCCATATTTGCACACATCAACACCATTCCTAAGCTTTCCATAAGAAATAGCTTTTCTAAGAGTAGATTCGTTCAACCCCCAAATAGTTGTAGCATCATTCATGGATAATAGGCCATCAAATGGGGTTTTGATTTCTTTACCATTTTCCCATAGTTCATCGCATGATAAATCAACATCGTCATTCCAAACAATGCCGTAACCACCAACGTCAACATACACTCCATAAAACAGTTCATTTTCTTTGAGTGTTTTAAACACATCTTTCCATTTGAAAAGTGGTTTTACGTCATATATTTTTGTTACCCCAACCGAAAACTGTACCAACAATTGGTAGTCTTCTAATGGAAATACATTTTTCACTTTGTGGAACATGGTTTAGCCCTCCTTATTTTAATGGTTCAATCGGATGTAATTCTTGCGTCTCCCACATTTCTAACAATTCTTCTTGATGAAGAGCCATCCACTCTTTGACCATTGATAGCACTCTTGCTGGTGGATTTTGTTCTCCTTCAAGAATAACCATATCTTTGATAGTAATAGAATAGTTGCCATCTCCATAAATAACATGGATGTGGGGAGGATTGTGTTCTTTCGGAAGAAAATACATTCTAATGATAATTCCGTAGAAACGCGATAATGTCGGCATAACTAACCCTCCTTTTCTGATTAAATTATATCACTATATCGTGATAATTTCAAGATACAAATCATACTTTTCTTAATACCATTTTCTGTGTTTATTTCATGAAAAAACCTCACTTTGTGAGGTTCTACATTATTTTTTTACTAGTATTATTTTATAGAATGAATCAGTCTCATCTAACTCAATCGGCTTGAAGTATTTGAGAAGCGGTTTCACTTCTTCTTCTGGTTCTTTGAGCTGACGGGATAAACCTAATGCATGTTGTTTATGATGGGTGTTCAGTTCACACCTTCCGCAGTCATGGATAATCGCGAGAAGACCATCGTCTTTAAGAAGTTTGTTCGCTTTCTCCGCGAAACCTTCTTCGTCGAGGAAATGCGGATAGGCGTCGAAACAGACAATCGCATCAAATGGTTGATCTTCGTATTGATAGAAGTCAGCGTTTACAAATTTCACGCGTTTATCGTTGATCTTCTCTTTCGCATATTTGAGCATCTCACTTGATAAATCAAGCGCGACCACTTCTCCATCATTTCTCTTCGCGAGTTTTTCGGAGATGATTCCTTTCCCACATCCGAGATCTAAAACCCTTTCACATCTCGTGATGAAAAGGGAATCCAAAAGCTCGTTGATCAACTCTGAATCTTTATGCTCATAATTGACCGCGACTTGGTTAAAGAAGTCTCTGATGTTCTCGTTCATTATTCACCTAATGCTGTTAAGTCTACTTTCTTGTATCCACCCATACCATAAGTATGTGCCTTGATATCATTATACATTTCTTTGCCTAAGAACTTCTTGGTGATTTCATTCATCTTTGCATCTAAATCGATGGTGAAGTTGTCATGGGCAACAGAAGCCACATAGTAAGTGGACATTAATTGCACTTCTAAGTTGGAATAATAAGCATTGTATGGCATGAGTTGATAAGTCCCTCCAGTAGAGAATGCTTTTAATGCATCGTATTTAGCTTTGTTACCTTCTTTTTTATAATCGGAGATAAATCCATTGATACCAGCAGTATCCATGAAGATGTAATCTGGGTTAGCAGATTGTAATTTCTCCATATCTAATGTCACTTGGCCCTTGGAGATGACGTTACCATCTTTATCTTTGAATTCGATATCGTCTAATGCAGATTTCACTTTCGCGTATTTCGCGACTGGGAACCCTAACATACTTCCATACATACTGGTTTGACCCCAGTTACCGATACCGCCGAAATAATATGTATCTTCTGTCATTGTTAAATTCGCGAAGTCAGCCTTGCAAGCTTTGATGTAATTCTTTAACGCGGTCGCTTCGTCTGTGCGATCAAAGATGGCGCCTAAAAGTCCTAATGAATAAAGGGTCTTATCATCGAACACTCCATCAGGTCCTTGGGATAAACCGATGACGGGAACATTAATCGTGCTCTGTAAAGTCGTGTTCGCTTCAGCAGATAAGAATGAGATGATGATATCTGGTTGCGCGGCTGCTAATTTCTCGGCGTCCGCGACCTGCGCCATTGGACCACCCTTACCGATTGTTGGTAATGTTTTGAAATGGTCATAGCCCGCCATATAGTATGGTCTTAAAGCTTGACCAACACCGAATGAGGTCTCGCTATCGATCTCTTCAACAGCGATGATCTTGCTGATATCACCAACATAGGAATAATAACGTAAAGCACCCGCGCCAATACAGATGACTTTATCTAATTTACCTGTGTTAATCGTGACATCTCTCCCTTGTCCATCTTTAAATGTGATTTCGCTCTCTTGGCTGCTCATCACAATGTTGCTTGAGTCCTCTGAAAGCTCAGAAGATGTTGGATTTGATTGTCCACATCCCACCATGAGTGGAACGAGAACAAGTGTTAATAAAGATTTACTTTTCATAGATGACATAATCCTCCCCTTCAATCTTTTTTATATTTGATTTGACGTTATATACCTCGTCAATAATCGCCTCTTTTATTTCATTTTTACGGCAAATCGCGAATATTTTTCCATTTTTTAAGAATATGAAACGATCGCCGATCGATAAAGCTTGGTTGATATCGTGCATCGAAACGAGGAAGCTTTTATTCTTCTTTTTCTCTTCTCTGATGATGTTTAACACTCTTAGCTGCGCGTTGATATCGAGGTTGTTCGTCGGCTCATCAAACACTAGTAATTTGCTCTGTTGAATTAGTCCTCTCACGAGAGAAACAATCTGTCTTTCTCCACCGGAGATTTGGTTGGTTTGTTTGTCTCTAATTTCTTCTAGCCAAATTGTTTGA
>JAFZVO010000126.1 GCA_017617775.1 Bacilli bacterium
CCCATGCAGAGTCCACCTAAAACAGGATTCTTTTCAAGAATCAATGGTTCAAAACCCTGTTGAATCGCGGAGATTCCAGCGGCTAAACCAGAGATCCCTCCACCGACGATGATGATTTTCTTTTTCCTACTCATAGTAAAAACATAATAAAACTGAAGTTTATTATTTTCAACCTATTGATATAACAAAGGAAGTTTATTTTCTTTCCATTTTGAGAGATCTGCCTTTGACGGCTTTCCATTTGTTGTAGATGCGTGGATAATACTCTCTCCAGATATTCTTGACGTGCTCTTTGCTGTAGAAATCAGAGATCACACGAGAGCCTTTGGAATAATGCTCATAATATTTCTTATCGCTTGCTAGTTTTTTAACTTGTTCATCAAACTCATCAACATTGCGACCGATCGCATAGCAATCTTTATCTTTGAATAATATTTCTTCATATAAATCGAGGTCTCTTAATAAGACAGGCTTATAGGAGTTCACAGCCTCTAAAATAGACATTGGGAATAATTCAGAGAAAGAAGGCATAAATAAGAGGTCTGACAAATTGAAAATGCCGTTCATCTCGCCTCTAGGAATGATGCCGATAAACTTCACATTTTCAGGAGGATTGTCCATTATGGCTTTGAGTTCCTTATAGCCATCAGTCATCTTCCCGAAAGAGAAGCCACCCGCCCAGACGAACATCTTATCAGGGTTTCGTTTCGCGGTTTCCACATAGTCCAAAACACCTTTACGAGTCTGGACTTGCCCACATCCCATGACGACGAATGCATCGTGAGGGATACCATATTTATCTCTCAACGCATTTCTCTCTTCTTCACTGATTTTATAAAACTTCTCATGATCGACGAAATTAGGAATATAAGTGATATTCTCTTTCTTGATGCCTAATTCCTCTAATGGAGGAATAAAAGATGGATTAACCACGACGATTTCATCGGCTTTACGATATGTGCCGATGACATATCGTTTAAAGATCTTAAAGATGAGTTTTGGCATCTTAATTGATCCATCTAACGTCGAAGGGATGAAATGTACATAGGTGACATTGACATGTCTCTTGGTAAATCTGATGCGGTATTTGGGATTCACCGTATGCATGTGATAGATATGGAAATCAGATTTTCCACTATTCTCGGCGACTTCAAATTCTTCGCATTCCTTGACCAAAGCCACTTGTTCCATATATGCGGAACCGACGCCTTGACCATCGACAGTTGTCGCAGCCGATAACATATTAATACGATATTTCTCCATATCGATATCCTCCCTATGTCTTTACTTATAAGATAATTATAAGTTAAATGTAACAAAAAAGCATCACTAGGATGCTCTTTAGTTTTTATTGATATTTTTACTTAGTAGGAATGCCGTCACCTTCGTAACGAGTCACTTCTTTACCATAGCAGAATCCAGCGATTGTGCCTGGGCCACAAGTGATACCGACGATTGGTCCCATCACGGAGACATAGACAGTCTTGATACCGAGTTCGTTGATGAATCTCTCTTTGAGGGCTTCCGCTCTTTCAGGCGCATCAGCATGTAAGACGACTGCATAATCCTTTTCATCGGGATGCATGGTCTCTTTGATGCCGTTGACGATCATATCCATCGAAGCTTTTGTCCCTCTCGCTTTCGCGATGACTAAGTTATTACCGAATTTATCAGAGATAAAGACTGGTTTGACACCGATGATATTGCCGAAGAAAGCAGATGCACCGGAGACACGACCCGCGGCCTTTAAATAAGTTAAGGTATCAGTTGTGCAGAAGTAATTATATTTGGATTTGTGATTCTCAACCCAGTCCATCACTTCGTCTAAATCCATACCTTCATCTTGTCTTCTCTTCGCATCGACAGCGAGCATACCTTCGATCGCTGACGCACAAGTGGTTTCCACCGCTTCCATACGTCTCTCTGGGAATTCTTCGAGTAAGATTTCTTTCGCTAAGTTATAGGAGTTGATTGAACCAGTTAATTTGACTGTGCAGCCTAAGTATAAGATATCAATACCTTTCGCTAAGAATGGACGCGCCATATTGCACACTGTCTCAACAGAGATTTGGGTTGTCTTTAATTTTGCACCCTCTCTCATCCAGTTATAGAATTCCGACGCGGAATATTCTTTCCAGTCGATATCGGCTTTCATTTCAACGCCGTCTTTCACCACTCCCATTGGGAAGTATTCAATGCCGTATTTAGCTCTCACGTCTGTTGGTAAATCAGAACATGAATCTGTAAAAATTTGGAATTTTGCCATTTAAGTTATCCTCCAAACATATTTATATATAACTTCTACCCTACTTTCAAACATATTTGTGATAAATGTTACACATGTAAAGTTTTGTAAAATAATAAAAGAAAAGAACCCCATTACTGAGGTTCTAGTCAGTTTGCTATAAATTATTCAACATCCTCGTGGATTTCTTTAATCGTACGATCGTGTTGTTCAATATAGTTGTCGGAGACTTCTTTCATCTTCTTCTCAACGGAGAATGAGGAGAGAAGTTCTTTAGATTCGGCATCGTTCATGAGACCACGACCCGCGGGGATGAGGTGACCGACGATGACGTTTTCTTTTAAGCCGTGGAGAGTATCGACCTTACCCTTGATGGCTGCATCAGTAAGAACACGAGTTGTTTCTTGGAAGGATGCCGCGGAGAGGAAGGAATCAGTCTCTAAGGCTGCTTTAGTGATACCTAACACGAGTGGTGAGAAGACGGCTGGACGTTTGCCGGCAAGGATTGCCGCGTTGTTCTTCTCAGTGAATGTGTGAAGAGACACTCTCGTGCCGGAGATCATATCTGTATCACCAGATTCGATGATATAGACTTTGTTAAGCATTTGCTTAACGATGACTTCGATGTGTTTATCGGAAATCGCGATATCTTGTAAGGAGTAGACCTTTTGGACTTCCTTCAAGATGTAGCGTTGTACTTCTGTGACATCGCTGACTTCGAGCAAGCGTTTTGGAGAGATGGCACCTTCGGTGATCTTGCCACCGTTTTTGACCATGTCGCCTTTCTTGACTCTTAATCTCGCGCCGTATGGAGTCATGTATTCTTTGACTTCAAGACCGCTATCGACAGTCACCAAGTAGCATTCGCCTTTTGGTTCGATATCAGTGACTTTACCAGAGATTTCGGAGATGAGGGCTTCACCTTTTGGATTACGGGCTTCAAATAATTCTTGAACACGAGGTAAACCTTGAGTGATATCGCTACCCGCAACACCACCAGTATGGAAAGTTCTCATCGTTAATTGAGTACCTGGTTCACCGATGGATTGAGCCGCCATAATACCGACCGCTTCGCCGACATCGACGAGTTTACCAGTCGCTAAGTTACGACCATAACAGTGAGCGCAGACGCCATCTTTTGTTTCACAAGTGAATAAGGATCTGATGACCACTTCTTTGATACCCGCATCGACGATTCTTTGTGCAGACTCTTCATCGATCATCGTATTGCCTTTGACGAGGACCTCACCAGTATTTGGATCGATCACATCATTGAGGGCGAAACGACCGACTAAACGATCATATAATTTAACGATAACCGCATTACGCGCTGTATCTCTGATTTCTCTGACGGCGTAACCTTGATCAGTACCGCAGTCACTCTCTCTGACGATCACGTCTTGAGAGACGTCGACTAATCTTCTGGTTAAGTAACCAGAGTCAGCAGTCTTAAGGGCAGTATCCGCACCACCTTTACGAGCACCGTGAGTGGCGATGAAGAATTCAGACACGGACATACCTTCACGGAAACAGTTCTTAACTGGAAGTTCGATAGTTCCACCAGACGTGTTACCCATGAGGCCTCTCATACCCGCTAATTGAGTAATATTGGAGATATTACCACGAGCGCCGGAATCAGACATCATGTAGATTGGGTTCTTCGCATCTTTTTGCCATTCATCGATGAGGTTAGTACGAACTTGGTCTAAGACACCGTTCCACACATCGACGATGTGTCTATGACGTTCTTCATCAGTTAATAAGCCGAGTTCGAACATCTCTTTGATCTCTTCAACTTTCTCGTCGCCCGCTTTTAATAATTCTTTCTTGCCAGAAACGACAGGGACGTCGGTGATCGAGACTGTGAATCCAGCGTATGTCGCGTATTGGAAGCCTTGGTCTTTCATCTTGTCTAAGACAGCGGAAGCCTTTGGTAAACCTTTACGATCATAACGTTGGAAGATTTCGTTAATAATTTTTCCCAAATCTTTCTTCTTGAATGGAGAGAGTAATGGGAGTTTAGCGACATATTCTTTGATATTCGTGCCTTTTGGTACGAAGTAGCTCGCGATATTGCCCGCTAAGTTTTCTTCATTACACTTGTTCAAGTATGGGAAGTCACCTGGGAAGATTTGGTTGAAGATAATCTTACCGACAGAGGTGATTAAGTAACCATTGCTCATCTCTTCAGTTAAGCCAGCCTTGTGGATGGCGAAGCCTGGGATAGCAATACGGTTATGTAAATGAATTTGTTTAGTTTGATATGAGAGGATGATCTCATTGATGTGACGGAACACTTTTCCTTCGCTAGCCGCGTATAATTCGAACATTTCGGCATCTTCTTCGTTGCCTTGTTCACGGAATTTGCGGGCTTTTTCAAGGAATTCTTCCTTGCTCTCTTCCATGGTGAGGTAGTAGTTACCTAAGACCATGTCTTGAGATGGAGTGACGATTGGCTTGCCGTCTTTAGGCCCTAAGATGTTGTTAGAGGCTAACATCAAATCTAAGGCTTCTTCTTGAGCCGCTTTTGAAAGTGGCACGTGGACCGCCATCTGGTCACCATCGAAGTCGGCGTTGAATCCAGTACACACTAATGGGTGTAAACGGATTGCACGACCATCGACTAATTTTGGTTGGAAGGCTTGGATACCAAGTCTATGTAAAGTAGGGGCACGGTTGAGTAAGACTGGGTGTTTGTCGATGATTTGTTCAACGATTTCAAAGACGACATTTTCATATCTATCGATGATCTTGTCGGCTTGTCTATGAGCCGTCGCCACTTTTCTTCTTAAGAGTTCACAAGCGATGAATGGTCTTAATAATTGAATGGCCATCTCTCTTGGTAAACCACATTCATACATCTTTAAGGATGGTCCGACAGCGATAACGGAACGACCGGAATAGTCGACACGTTTACCGAGTAAGTTCTGTCTGAATCGACCTTGTTTACCTTTTAAGCCAGAGGATAAGCTCTTGAGAGCTCTGCCGCCTGGGCCAGTAACTGGTTTATTTCTTCTGCCGTTATCGATTAAGGCGTCCACCGCTTCTTGAAGCATACGTTTCTCGTTCATCAAGATGACAGTTGGAGCGTTCATATCGATAA
>JAFZVO010000011.1 GCA_017617775.1 Bacilli bacterium
AAATCCTTCTTAAGAAGATTGAAGGTAGTGATTCTCTTTCTGGAGAAGATATGTTCCTTCTCTATGATACTTTTGGATTCCCAAAAGAATTAACGATGGAAATCTGTGATGAACATAAAGTTTCCTATGACCTTGGTAGATTCAACGAACTGATGAAAGAGCAACGCGAGAGAGCGAGAAATGCCCGTGGCGATCAGCAATCGATGAATAAACAGTCCAAAGATTTGATGGCTTTTGTCACACCTAGTAAGTTTGATTATGAAGAAGAGGATATCGAGGCGAAAGTCATCGGCTTATTCGTGAATGGTGAGAAAGTTGATTCCATCAATGAATCAGGTGAAATCGTCTTAGATAGAACTAATTTCTATGCTGAATCCGGCGGACAAGTCGCTGATACAGGCGTGATGGAAAACGAGACAACTTCTCTACAGGTCGTCAATGTTTTAAAAGCTCCAAATAAACAACCATTACATTTCATTAATGTAAATTATGGTGAAGTTCGTTTAGGCGACACCTTCACATTAAAGATTGATCAAAAACGTCGTGAACTGATCATGAGAAACCATTCAAGCGTCCACCTTTTACAAGCCGCGTTGATGCAAGTATTAGGAGATCAAGTCGCTCAACATGGTAGCTATGTCTCCGATGAATACTCTCACTTTGACTTCAACCATAATGAGAAAGTGAAAGAAGAACAACTTTTAGAAGTGGAAAGACTCGTCAACCAATATATCTCTGATGGTATTGAAGAGAAGACATTAGTCTTACCAATTGAAGAAGCGAAGAAACTCGGCGCGAAAGCCTTGTTCAACGATAAATACGGTGATGTTGTTAGAGTTGTCACCTTTGGTGAAGTCTCTAAGGAGTTCTGTGGTGGTACGCATGTCACTAATTCACGCGACATCGGATTATTCGTCATCGAGTCTGAAGAATCTGTCGCGAGTGGTATTCGTCGTATCACGGCGAGAACATCTATCAAAGCATATGAACTCCTCAAGAAGAGAGAAGCGCAGCTCAATTATGCACGTGACCTTTTAGGAGCGACTTCCATCTTTGAAGTGAACCCAAGACTCAAAGCCTTACAGAATGAGAAGAACGCTTTAAAGAAAGAATTAGAAACAGCGAAAGATAAACTCGCGAATGCTTCGGCCAATAAACTCAATGAAGCTTTTGAAGAAAAAGACGGTGTCTATGTTTTAGCCGAATATATTAAAGGTGCTTCTCGTGAAGCCCTCGTTTCGATGGCGGATAAACTCAAAACATTGCATCAAGATTATCTCATCGTCCTCATCGGTGAAGTTAACCTTCCTATCCTCGCGATGGTCGGCGGAAAAGGCAAGGATAAATATCACGCTGGTAAACTCGTTAAAGAGATTGCTGGTGTTCTCGGTGGCTCTGGCGGCGGAAGAGATGAATTCGCCAATGGTGCAGGACGCGATCCAAGCAAGATTGATGAAGCTTTAAAGGTTGTGAAATAAGATGGAAAAAGCAATCGGATTAGATTTAGGAAAAAAGACTTTAGGGATTGCAACGAGCGATTCTTTAGGGTTTTGTCATGCTTTAGAGACATTTCGCTTTCCTTCTTTCCAATTTGAATTAGCGGTGAAACGCGTCAAAGAAGTATCCACTGAAAAAGGCATTAAAGCGATTGCCTTAGGCTATCCATTACACCTATCTGGACAACCTTCAGAGATGAGTGAAAATGTCCTCAAGTTTAAAGAAATGCTCTTAGCTGATAACCCGGATTATGTCATCGAACTAGTTGATGAAAGATTAACCTCTGTTCAGGCTAATAACACATTGTCATTTCTCGATGTCAGCCATCAGAAAAGAAAAGATACAGTCGACTCTTTAGCGGCTCAAGAAATCCTCGAATCATATATTCGTAGTCAGCAATATAAATAAAGGAGAATTTTATGAAAGAAATCAAAGATAATCAAATCGTCATCACCGATGATGATGGTAAAGAAATGGTGATGGAAATCTTATTCACCTATGAGAATGAAGAGAGAAATAAAAAATACGTTTTCTTCTATGACCCTGAGGATGAAGATAACGTTTTAGCGATGTCTTATGATGAAGAGACTGGTGAATTATATGAGATTGAAGATGACGAAGAATATGAAGAAGTCGAAGAAGTCTTCAATGCTTATAACGAAGATCCAGAGATTCAAGAATTGAAGAACAACTAATAGAACAAAATCAAACCAAATAAAGCGGAGACCAAAATGAGTAAAATCGGGTTCACGCTTTTTTTGTAGACTTTCTTATATAGAATCATGCTTCCACCTAATAGTAGGAAGAGAGCGAATGCTTTTTTATCAAAGAGGAATTCACTATAAAGTGAACTACCTCCAAAAAACATCAATTTGATGAAGAGAATAATAGTGGTTGAGAGGATTAAAGAGATCGCGATAGGGATGATGCCTTTAAGTCCACCTTGAACATATTTATTCTTCAGGAAGCGATTGATGATCATCGCGACGAGAATGATGATGATCAGGCTTGGGAGGATGACGCCGAGAGTGGAGCAGAGGGCACCGAAAGGACCAGCGACCGTACTGCCAATGAATGTTGAGATGTTAATCGCGAATGGACCAGGCGTAGACTCACTGATGGCGATGAAGTTAGTCAAAGTATCTTCTGATATCCACCCTTTATCAATCACCATGTTCTGGATCAAAGGAATCATCGCATAACCGCCACCAAAGGTGAATAAACCGATGAGGAAGAAAGTATAGAATAATTCAAAGAATATCATTCTTTCTCTCCTTTCACCTTAACGGATACCACACCTACAAGCGCGCCTATAAGGATAAGGCCGATGCTGATGAAGGGAATGCTGATTTGAAGTAAAGATAATGTTGTCATCGTGATTAATCCGAGGAGGAAGACGATGAGAGATATCTTCGTCTTATCAATATTTTTGCTGAGCTTAATCACAGCGTTTAATAAAAGCAAGATCACACCAACCTTTATCCCTTTGAACATCGCATCAACGACATGCCATGACATGAAGGTCTCATAGATGAGAGATATTAAATAGATGATGACAAAACTAGGAATCGCTAATCCGAGAGTCGCGCATATCGCTCCCCAGACACCCGCTTGTTTATATCCGACATATGTCGCCGTGTTCACCGCGACAGGACCAGGTGTTGATTCGGCGATACCGATGATTTCTAACATCTCGGTATTGGTGACCCAGCCTTTCTTCTCAACGGCTTCTTTTTGAATGAGAGGGATCATCGCGTATCCGCCTCCAAAAGTAAAAAGACCAATCTTCATAAAGGTGAGCATCAATAATAAACAGGTTTTCACTTTATTCATCGTAGTTATTTTACAAAATAATATGTATTTTGTCATAGATATCTCACTTTTCAGTAAAAAATGAAGAAACTATTAGGTAATATCAAATGATATTGTTATAATACAAGTTGCAAAAAGAGGTGTTTACCATGTCAGATAAAACTAAATTAACAAAAGAAGGATATAAAAAACTCGAAGAAGAACTTCGTCATTTAATCGATGTTGATCGTGAAGAAGTCAAAGCTCAACTTAAAGAAGCGCGCGCTCAAGGTGACTTAAGCGAAAACGCTGACTACGATGCTGCTAGAGCCAGACAAGCGGAAGTTGAAGGACGCATCACTGAGATCGAAAATATCTTAGCAAACTCCGAACTCATCGTTGAGAAAAAAGGCGATTCTAAGAAGATTGGTTTAGGCTCCACAGTGGAAGTCGAATATCTTGAAATCGGTAGAAAAGGAACATACACAATTGTCGGTTCCGTTGAATCTGATCCATTCCAAGGCAAGATTTCTAATGACTCTCCCCTCGGTGCGGCCTTAATTGGTAAAAAAGAAGGTGACATCATAGATGTCAAAGGCAAGAAGCCATACCAAGTTAAGATTGTAAAATTACAAAAATAATAAAAAAAACGTAAAAATTTTCGATTTTTGCCCTCTTTATATATAGGAGGGTTTTTTATATGGTAAAAATCATCATTGGTGTAATCGTGGTGGCAATCGTCGCGATTACAGTCTTCATGGTCCTCGATCCAAACATCAATTTGGTGAGGACTACTGATACGTCAAATACCACTAGTTTAGACATCATGAATGAAGCGAGCAATTCATTATCAACGGCCAACTATGTGGTAAGCATTGAAGGAGAAGTGAGCAAAGAAGGAGCGTATGGTTTCTCTTCACTTCCAACAATGGGAGAGCTCATCGAAGCCGCGGGTGGCGTGACTACATCTGCTGATTCACGTTGCTATTTTGAGAATGCTGAACTTGAGAATGGGAAGACATATTACATCTCTTCAAAATATGAATCAGGGAATATCTGTTCTCTCGTCGAACTCAAAAAAGTGAACATCAATACAGAAAATGCGGACACTTTGTTAACGGTCAGTGGTTTTACGACAAGTGTCGCCAATAGCATCGTCTCCCACCGCGCGGAGAAGGGTCAATTTAATACAATTGAAGATTTACTCGATGTGTATGGCATTGGCAATGCGACATATCGTAAAGTCCGCAGCTATGTGATTCTTCACGAGTGATCTACCTGCTCATCTTCGTTTCTTTAATCGTTGGTTTATATTTTCGTTATCACCTCATTCTCTGTATCTTTCTATCTCTGTTTTTACTAATAGTAAGCTACTTTAGAGGCAGGAAATGGAAACATATGCTCGTATGCTTGTCCTGCCTCTTAATTGGGGTGGGAATGAGTTTTATCTCTTTTCAGTATGAGCAAAGTAGTTATGATGCTTTGGTTATTGAAGTGAAGGAGAACTATTATATTGCTTCAAGCAGATTAGAAAGGCTCTATATCTACGAGAAGGGAAACGAAAAAGAAGTAGGGGACTTCATTCATATTGAAGGTAACAAAAAAGAATTATCGTTTTACAAGATTGAGAGTGAATTTGATTTTGAAGATTATCTAAATAAAAAAGGAATCAAATATCAATTCGAGGTCAAGAAGGAAGAGATCATCTTTTCTAATCCCTTAAGATTTCGCGCCTATCAAGATCAATTCCTCTCTTATTTTTCAAGCGATACAAGAGGAATAGTGGGATCAATATTGTTCGCGAGAAATGAGGAATATGACAGCAAAGATAACCTCGATAGTTTGCACTTAAATAGGTTAATTAATGCAAGTGGGATATATTATGCGATGTATCTCAGCTTTTTCTCTTTTCTATTCTCTTTCTTTTTCAAGAAGAAATATGCGAGATTACTTGGGATAATCACTTTATTTCCCTATGTTATTTCTTTGAACTATAAGTTCTCTCTGCTACGGTTTTTCCTTTTCGCAGTATTCCGGTATCTCAATGAATATGTCTTTAAAAAGAAAATCCCTTTTCTTACATATTTCTCTTTGATTGGGAGTAGCTTTATCCTATTAGATTATCATCTGGTATATACAGATTCTTTCATTCTTGGATTTTCGATTCCATTATTAGTTCAGCTGATCTCACATTCTTTTAATCTATCGTTTCGGAGATTTAAAAAAGTATTTATCTGCATCTTAATCCTGATATTTTTCATTCCATTTGATATCAAATATCATCATGAAATCTATCCTTTAGCCTATCCGATGCAGGTATTATTGACCCCGATATTTGTTTTATTTGGAGTGACTAGTATCATCTCTTCATATGGTTTACCGTTATATCCAATAATCGAGATTCTCGCCCAGTTCATCTATCGGGTATCTTCGCTTTTAGTGAAGATGAAATTTGCGATTAATGTTCCAGAGATGAATGACTTTGTATTGATCATTTATTATTCATTATATTTTGTCAGCTGCTATTATTATTCGATTCATTTCAAATTGGTTTATAAATATTTAATACTGGCATCATCCCTTTTCACTTTTATTTATATGATGCCTATTAAGAATGGGTTAACAGACAGAGTAACTTTTATCAATGTAGGTCAAGGAGATGCCTGTTTAATCACTCATCAATATACTTCAATCCTGATTGATACAGGTGGCTCATTATATAACGATATCGCGAACGATTGTCTGATCCCTTATTTCAAGAGTGAAAGGATTTATGATATCGATTTGGTGATAACTACTCATGAGGACTATGACCACATGGGAGCGTTATCTACTCTTAAACAAAACTTCACAGTGAAAGAATGGATTAACGATGCTTCTAAGTTCCCAATTGATATCGATGGAATTCGTTTTGTTAACTATAACACTTTCTATACTGAGAGGAGTGATGACAACGATAAGTCATTAGTGATTGGTTTTCGATTGTATAATACGGATTTCCTCATCATGGGGGACGCGCCGATAGAGGTGGAGAAACAAATGATTAAGACATACAAATCAATTCCTTGTGACATCTTGAAAGTCGGTCATCATGGAAGCGATACTTCAACTTGTGATGAATTCGTGAAGTTTATATCGCCAAAAGAAGCCGTGCTATCTGTGGGGAGAAATCGATATGGACATCCGTCAAAGAAAGTCATCAATATTCTAGAAAAAAATAATGTGAAAGTGCGTTCTACATTAGAGGAAGGCAGTATTACTTATTCTTCATATACTTTTGCTCTATAATAAATTTATGAGCAAAAAGAAAATCATCTTCATCTGTCATGGAAACATCTGTCGTTCCCCAATGGCCCAGTTCATCTTTTTAGATGAAATTAATAAAAGAGGTCTACAAGATGACTATGAAGTCTATTCCATGGCGGTTTCCTATGAAGAAGAAGGAAATGATATTGATTCGAGAGCAAAAAACCAGCTCTTCAAGAATGGAATTCCGTTTTCTTTTCATCCAGCTCATCGCATTCAATTAGAAGAATATAGAGACGCTGATGTCGTCTATGTGATGGATTATAGCAACCTCAACATCTTAAAAAGATTGTTCCCATTTGAAGACTATACAAAAGTGAAATTATTAAATGATCCAGATGAGATATCGGATCCATGGTACACTCATAACTTTGATTTGGCGTTCAAAGAAATCAAAGAAGGGGCGAGAAAAATTTTGGAGGAAGATTTATGAATGAAAAAGAAAAGATGCTAAAAGGCATGTTATATGATTCTGGCGATAAAGAACTTGTTGCTCTCCGCAGGAAATGTCACGAGTTATGCCGCGAATATAATTCATTGGATGATTTCGATCCACGAAGAAAAGAAATTCTTAAGGAATTTGGTTTTGATGAAACTGTTTATCTCCAAGGGCCAATCTATTTTGACTATGGTTGTTTCACCTATATTGGAAAGAACAGCTATGCGAATTTCAACTTCACAGTGTTAGACACTTGCCCAGTTACGATTGGGAATGATGTCTTTATCGGAACAGGTGTCTCTTTAGTGACCCCTCTTCATCCAATGC
>JAFZVO010000012.1 GCA_017617775.1 Bacilli bacterium
ACTAGTCAGACTAGTGATAATAGTTTTGTTCCATAGTTATTATAGCACGATATACTTTGTATATCATCATATAATTGCATTATTTTTCTTGCAATTCATCCCCCACCTATAGAGGTTATTGAATAACCTTGATGGCTTTCGCGATGACATAGTCATATCAAGATGGGGGACTTCTTGCTAGTTATGTTAAAAACCGGAATTGAATCGTTTGTATCTATCCGGTTTTTTTTGTTGCTATTTATTCTTTAATCTCAAATTCTTTGAGGTATTTGACAACACCTTTCACAGCCTTATCAACTGTGCCTTCCTCAAATGGGTTTCTGAGGTGGGCTCTTTCTAAGAGTTCAGTGAATGGATATTTGCCACCCATCTTCGTGTATTTGAGATAATGCTTCCAGGCTTTCTCGTGATTCTTTTGATCTTCGAGGAAGAATTGGAAAGCGACGACCTGCGCGAGCGTGTAATCAATATAATAGAATGGTCTTTCAAAGATGTGAGATTGTCTGAGCCACCAGATACCGCGGTTAAGATTCTCGCAGTCGTCATATGTCTTATGAGGAGTGTATTTCATTTCTAATTCTCTCCACTTCTTACATCTATCCGCATGAGTGACATTTGGATTTTCATAGACGTAATGTTGGAATTCATCGACACAAACGCCATATGGGAGGAATTCTAAGGCTCCACTTAAGTGGTGATATAAATATTTCTTCGCATCATCTTTAAAGAAATCATTCATATATGGATAAGCGAAGAATTCCATAGACATGGAGTGGATCTCACAAGCTTCCATACCCGCTTGACGATATTGAGGGACTTTGAAATCCATACATAAGTAGGCTTGGAAAGCATGACCACCTTCATGTGTTAAGACATCGACATCACCGGCAGTGCCGTTGAAATTGGAGAAGATGAACGGAGATTTGTAAAGTGGGAATCCCGTGCAATAGCCGCCTGGGACTTTGCCTGGTCTCGCTGATAAATCTAAGAGTTCATATTTGACCATATAGTCAAAGAATTCTCCACTTTCTTTACCTAAGGCGTGATACATCTTATTCGCGACTTCGACGAGATATTTTTCATCACCTGCGGGAACTGGGTTACCAGACTTAAAGGAAACAGAATAATCATAGAATTCAGGGTTCTTGATTCCTAAATTCTTCATCTGTTGTTTATAGAGTTTTTGACAGGCTGGAACGACAGATTCATAGATTTGGTCGCGGTATTTCTTGACGTCTTTCGCGTTGTAATCAGTACGACCCATACGTAAGTATCCGAGTTCGACATAGTTCTTGAAACCGAGTTTCTTCGCCATCTCGTTTCTCACCTTGACTAGGTCAGAATAGATTTGGCCTAATTCCTCATCGTGGTCACCTAACCATTTGTCTAAAGCCTGCGCGGCTTCTTGACGAGTATTTCTATCTAAATCTTGTAAGAATTTGCCGAGTTGGGAGAGGTTATAAGTACCGCCTCTAAATGGGATTTGCGCGCCTCCTAAAATCTCGGAGTATTTTGTCGATAATTTATTCTCTTCAATGCTCTCTGGGATGATCTTTTCATCAAAGGCTTTTAAAGAGATATCGATTTGCTTTAATAAGTATTTACCGTACTTTGCTTCTAAATCTTTTCTATAACGCGCTTTCGCGAGGACTTTGCCGAATTCCACGGAATATTTGCTCACGAGTGGGCTTAATTCATCTAAGACCGCCATCGCTTTCTTATTTCTAGGATTTGTGGAATCTAAAGTATAACGAACATAGATGATTGATCCTTGAGTGTCTAATTCATCCATATACTTATTCCAGTGTTTAATCGCTGTCGCAGCGGTATTAATGGAACCGCATTCTTTGATTTCCGCGAGTAGTTTCTCTAATTTGTTAACTGTTCTCTTTTCCGTAGGAACGATAAAAGGATACTGGGAAAATTTGATTGGTTCAACTTTCATAAAAAACCCTCCTTGTTGATATATAAATTATGAAATAATTTGTTTGCTTTGGACTTTGAAGAGAAGATAGATATAACGAGTGGGGATGAAACTGATCCAATAATTGAATCCTAAAACATCCGCGTTATACATCGCGATGAGGTTGCGGTAATTGGCATCCATCTCGGTGATGTTGTTCTTCGCTTGACGGATTTCTCCGTGCTTGGATAATCTTTCATTCTGTTCGGCGAGGTAGACGAGCTCATCTCTTAACATTGATAATGAGGTTCTCGCTTCTAAACATAACTTGCTCTCTTGATTGGAGAAACAATCTGGGTTGATTTCATCAAACATTCTTAAATATTTGTCTCCGATGCGGACATTATATTTATCGAGAATGGTCAATAATTTTTTGATATTGTCGTACTTATAGTGAAGGAAGACTTCTAACGCTTTGTTATGTTTGATAAAGATTTTTCTAAACGTCAAAACAAAGACGACATCCATGATGACGAGGAGAAGATATAATCCGAAGATTATTCCAAACACTAATAAGACGATTTGACCGGCATCCATAACTGACCTTATTTTACCACATATATTATATATATCAAGGCAAGGGATACAATTGATTATATTATCTTTGTGTGATAATATATTTTGAGTTATGAAAAAGAAAAAACCCATCATCGCGTTATTATACGATTTTGATAAAACTCTTTCGACGATGGATATGCAAAATTACACGTTAATCCCACGTCTTGGTTTATCCACGGATGAATTCTGGGCGAGAGCCAGCGAATACACGAATAAATACGGAATGGAGAGAACTCTTTCTTATATGTATGCGATGATCGCGGTCGCGAAAGAACACAATGTAAAACTCACCAAAAAGTTCTTAAGAGAATGCGGTAAAGATATTGAATTCTATCCGGGTGTTCTCAATTGGTTCAAAAGAATCAATGACTATGCGGCCAAGAAGGGCATCACTGTTGAACATTATTTAATCAGTTCTGGGACAAAAGAGATTGTTGAAGGATCCCCTATTGCTAAAGAATTTAAAGAGATATATGGCTGCGAATTCTATTTTGAAAATGGAGTGGCAGTCTGGCCTAAGTTCGTCATCAACTTCACCCAGAAAACACAGTACTACTACCGTGTTGCTAAAGGGGCGACTAACCCAGTGGATGATGATGGAGTCAATAAGAAAAGTGAAACCCATCGTATCCCATATAGAAACATTCTCTATTTAGGAGATGGAATCACTGATATCGCCTGTATGACAGTCGTCAAAAAGAACGATGGTCATTCCATCGCCATCTACCCAGAAGGCAAATCCAATAACGTCAAACAAATCCTTTTAGATAACCGTTGTAACTTCATCGTTAAAGGTGATTATCGCGCGAATTCTGATTTGGACAAAGTTGTGAAAAACGTCATTGATAAAATCGCGATTATTGAGGATATCGAAGCTCAACAAAAGATCCTCGCGGAGAAATAATATGCACGAAGTCGGAGAACTCTTAATCGGTAAAGTCACTGGGGTCAAACCCTATGCTTTGTTCTTGACCTTTGAAGATGGTTCTCAAGGTCTTTTGCACATCTCTGAAATCTCTGATGAATTCATCCGCGATATTGAAAAATATGGGACTTTTGGGGATGAAATCCGTGTAAAAATCCTCTCAATTGATAAAAATAATGGTTTCTTAAGAGTGTCATATAAACAAGTTGATGCTTCCGATCAATATAACACTCATGATAATAACAAGAAGTCTTCTCCTCTTAATGTCAGCGAGGCAGACTTCACCCCACTTAAGGAAAAACTACCCGAATGGATAGCGGATACATTAAAGAAGGCTAAGGAGGAAAAATAGTATGCAATTAGACC
>JAFZVO010000013.1 GCA_017617775.1 Bacilli bacterium
AACCAGATGAAGTGAGAGATATTCTCGTGACTGTCTTATTCAATCCAGGCACGACTTATAATCTCAAATCTGATATTGATAACGCTTTGAATTTCATCGAGACGATTCAATTCCTCTTCCCAGCGCATAACCACGAGATGTATATGTGCTATTTCAAAACGAAATTAAGCGCGTAATGAATAAGGGCATCTCTTAACTGAGATGCTTTTTTTAAAAAAGTGTTTATTTATAAATAAAAAGTATTTATACTCTTTTAGGTATGAAAAGTAGAAACATCGCCATCATTGCTCACGTTGACCATGGTAAGACTACCTTACTAGATCAGCTTTTGAAGTGCTCTGGAGCCTTCCGTGAGAACGAAGAAGTGGCGAACCGTGTGATGGATTCCAATGATATCGAAAGAGAAAGAGGAATCACCATCTTAGCGAAGACTACTTCCTTATTTTATAAAGATACAAAGATTAATATTTTAGACACTCCTGGGCATGCGGACTTCGGTGGAGAAGTGGAACGCATCATGAACATGGTGGACGGCTGCCTTCTTTTAGTGGATGCTTTTGAAGGAACGATGCCGCAGACTCGTTTCGTCTTAAAGAAAGCGTTGCAAGCTCATGTCAAACCCATTGTCGTGATCAACAAAGTTGATAGAGCGAACATCGATATCAATAAATGCTTAGACGAAGTGTTAGATTTATTCATTGAATTAGACGCTCCTGAAGAATATTTAGATTTCCCAGTGGTCTATACATCGGCATTAAAGAATACCAGTTCATTATCTGCTGATCCATTAGATCAGGCTCCGGGTATGAATGCGGTTTTAGATATGATTATCGATAATATCCCTGAACCTAAAGTCGATATCAACCAACCATTACAATTACAGATTGCTTTATTGGACTATAACGATTTCGTCGGTCGTATCGGTATCGGTACTGTCAAGAAGGGTACGATCAATGTCGGTGAGATGGTTGCTGTCTCTCGTCTTGATGGCAGTGTCAAAAACTTCAAAGTCTTAAAACTCTTTGGATTCCAAGGAATCCATCGTGTCGAATTAGAATCTGCTTCCGCGGGTGATATGGTCGCGGTGGCGGGACTCACTGATATCAATGTCGGTGAGACGATCAATTTACCAAATCATATCGATCCATTACCATTAATCAAATTGGATGAACCAACTTTACAGATGACATTCGCGACTAACTCATCTCCTTTATGCGGTAAAGAAGGCAAACTCCTCACTGCCCGCAAGATTGAAGAGAGATTATTTAGAGAAGTCCAAAGAGATGTCGCCTTAAGAGTGGAAAGGATCGTGAATACCGAATCCTGGATTGTCTCTGGTAGAGGTGAACTCCATCTTTCGATTTTAATCGAAAATATGCGTCGCGAAGGCTTCGAACTCGAAGTCGGCAAACCCCAAGTTATCATCAAAGAAATCGATGGGGTGAAATGCGAACCATATGAAGATGTGATTATCGATGTTCCTGACGAATATGTTGGAGATGTGATGGTGGTCATGGGAGATAGAGGCGCAGAACTCGTCCATATGGATGTGAGAGAAACTGTTACTATCCTCCGTTATGTCATCGCTTCTCGTGGATTATTAGGTTTTGTGAGCAACTTCCTCACATTAACCAAAGGCTTTGGTATCCTCTCTCATACCTATAAAGAATATCGTCCCGTCGCTTCTAGCGATATTGGGGAAAGACAGATCGGCGTTCTCGTCGCGACGGAAGCAGGACAAGCCACTCCATATGCGATTGAACACGTTGAGGATAGAGGGACTTTGTTCATCGCGCCTGGCACAGAGATCTATGAAGGAATGATTGTCGGTGAACATCGTTATAACTTCGATTTAGCCGTCAATGTGGTGATGAAGAAAAATCTCACTAATGTGAGAAGTTCGACAAAAGATAATACAGTGGTCTTAAAAACTCCACGTAAGATGTCTCTTGAAGCATGTTTTGATTATATCAACTCTGATGAACTCGTGGAGATCACTCCAACGACATTTAGAATGAGAAAAAAGATTCTCAATACCGCGGAGAGAAAGAAATTTGACGCGCGTCAAAAAGCGGAAAAAGAACAGTAGTTATAACGATAAGAATTCTTTTGGAGTGATAGCTTTGACTTTGGAATGTTCAAAGTCTTTTTTATTCCTAGTGAGGATATAATCAGCACCGATGCTGACTGCGACAGCATCAACAACTGCATCTTCAAAATCTTTGATATTTGAAGCAAGGGCAGAATAAACGCATAAATCATCAACGTTTGCTAGTTTAATGTGTTTTACAACATCAATTGTACACATTTTTGCGTAATCTTTGTCGTGTGTGCCTTTGGCCATATTATAGTAGAAGTCCGTTAGACAAGAACAAGAGAAAAATATGCTGTCAAAACGTAAGAATGCATATTTCAAAGCATTTACTGAGTCGTCAAGAAAAGCATTTCGCTTGAGATAAATGTCGAGAAATATATTTGTATCAACCAAGATTTTCATATTTCTTCATCATTTCTTCGTAACGAGCATTTTCAATTTCTTCGTCAGTAAACTGTTTTCCTTCAGGATTAGCGATACCGACAATAGAGTCAAGCCAGGCTAGTTTTGCCGCGATATCATCAGGTGCTTTTAAAAGAGCAATGACTTTTCCGTTTTTAGTAATTCTAATGTCTTCTTTGTTTGCGAGTTCAAGATATTTACCTAAGTTTTTCTTAAACTCTGTTGCAGTGATCGTCATTGGTTTATCCTCTCCCACTATAATTTTAGGATAAACCGTACGATTTTCAACTAAATCGTGCGAAATTGTATTTTCCATAAAAATACCTCCTACTTATATTTACCGAGAAAAGGCGATTTTTTTACGCGGAAATTTTGTTTTTTAATTAATTGAACTATTAATACTAGTTTTTATCAAAGATAATTTGTATGATTAGTATGTTCAATAAGAGAACCCATCATCTATTGATGTAAGAGCGAGTGCCGGTTGGTGAAAAGGGCATGACTAGATAGATGAACGCCACTCTCTTGAAGCGATTAATACCCGCCGTTAGTGCTGACGAAATAGCAAAATTGAGTGTCAATAACAACGTTATTGGAAATAGGATGGTATCGCGGCAAATGTCGTTCCTAACAAGAACGTTTTTTATTTTTTGGAGGTAGTCAGAATGAAGAAGATGACTAGTGAACAAATCAGAAATACTTGGCTCAAGTTCTTTGAGTCCAAAGGTCATCATGTGGAACCAAGCGCATCTTTGATTCCAAATAATGATCCAACTTTGTTATGGATCAATGCCGGCGTCGCCGCATTAAAGAAATACTTCGATGGCAGCGAGATTCCTGTCTGTCGAAGAATTACTAACGCGCAGAAATCGATCAGAACCAACGATATTGAAAACGTCGGTGATGCCACGCACTTAACATTCTTTGAAATGTTAGGTAATTTCTCCATTGGTGATTATTTCCGTAAAGAGGTCATCCCTTGGGCGGTGGAAATGCTTTTCGATGAGAAATGGTTTGGTTTTCCAAAGGAAAGAATCTATGTCACTTATCATCCCGATGATTTAGAGACGAAGAAATGCTGGATGGATGCCGGTATTGAAGAGAGCCATCTCATCAAGAAAGA
>JAFZVO010000014.1 GCA_017617775.1 Bacilli bacterium
AAGAAGAATGACGCCCACATCGGTATTTATATGGATCTCACCGGTGACAACATCGAAGTTGAACTCGATGGTGAAAAGACTAACATGGAGAAATTTAATCTCAAGTTATCAATTCCAGAGCAGACAACTCCAGAAGAAAATGCTAGTTTGGTCGGCGGCCTTTTAACTTTCTTTGAAGATGGTTTATTTGGTGGTTACAAAATCCAATACATCCAAGAGAAAGATGAGAACCACCTCACCCTTGTCCCAGTTATCGACTTGAATAAACTCATGGAATTCGTCGCGGAGAAAACGGGAGAAGAGGTGTCTAGTTCCAGTGAAGAGAGTTCTTCTCAAGAAGAATTCGTGATTCCATCCGACTTTATTGATGATGTTTTAATCGCGACTTATAAAGGAGAGAAAATCGACGTCACAGTGCCTGTTTCTCTCAATGATTTGATGTTCCAATTATATTGGTATGGTTTTGATATCTTTGATCCAACTGAAGAATATCCTCTTGAGAAACACGAAAAAGGAACTCACCCAACTGAAGAAGATATCAAGAAGATCAACGAGACATTCAATTCTGATGAGCGTCTCTTAAAACATTACGATTTAGATGCTTTGGTGAAATATAAAGCGGCGTTAGTCCCTGCTCCAGTTTTGGAATACCGCGATTTCAATCAATTAACAATGACTTTATCAAGGGCTGAACTATAATGGAGAACGTTGACGAGAGAGAAGTTGTAATTGACGTTGACCACCTCACGAAAGACTACGGTTATGGTCGAGGTGTTTTCGACGTCTCCATCAAAGTTCACAAAGGCGAATGCTATGGCTATCTCGGTCCTAACGGCGCGGGTAAATCCACGACCATTCGTCATATCATGGGCTTCTCTAAACCCCAAAAGGGTTCAATCAAAATCCATGGTTTAGAAACTTTTAAAAACACGAATAAGCTATTAGGTGAAGTCGGTTATCTCCCCGGCGAGCCATCCATTCCAAAGGGACTTGATGGTTGGGGTTTCTTACGCATGATGCAAGGTATGCGTGATGAAAGAAACGACGAGAGACTCAATTACTTATTAGATTTATTCAAATTAGATCCCGGACTTCCAATTAAAGAGATGTCCTTGGGTGATAAAAGAAAACTCGCGGTGGTCGCTGCCTTTATGAACGACCCTGATGTCTTGATTTTAGACGAGCCAACCTCTGGTCTCGACCCGATCATGCAGAAGGTCTTCATCGACTTTGTCGTCGAAGAGAAGAAGAGAGGTAAAACTATCCTCTTATCCTCCCACATCTTCTCCGAAGTGGAAGCGACTTGTGACGTGATCTCCATCATCAAAGATGGTGTCCACGTCTCAACGTTTAAAGCGAAAGATATCAAGAGAAGAAAGGAAGCCACCTATATCCTTTACTTCCTCGATTTAGATAATTTAAGAAAATACAAAGAAAGATGCCCATTCAAAGTCCTCGATGTCAATGAGACAATTTTAACGATGACTGTGGAATTCTTACGTAAAGAGCAATTCCATGATTTCTTTGAATCTTTAGCTGGTATTAAAGTCAGACAATTTGCCGAACAGAAATATACTTTACAAGATTACTTCATCTCCTTCTATAAAGAGGAAAAAGAGTTTGGTGGACTCGGTGGAGTCGTGGGGAACAAAAAATGAGAAAAGAAAAAGAATTAGAGACAACCCCAATCGATGACGATGTGATCGTTAAACTCGAAAACGTCACGAAAGACTACGGCAAAGGTCGTGGCATTTTCGATATCAATTTAGAGGTCAGAAGAGGAAAGACCTTAGGGTATTGCGGGACGAATGGGGCCGGCAAAACCACAACCCTCAGACACATGATGGGATTCCTCAAACCCGATAAGGGAACAGTCAGAGTCTTCGGACTTGATCCATACAAAAATAGTGAAAAAATCATGGCAAAAATCGGTTATTTGCCAGGTGAAATCGCTTTCCCACTTGTGGAAAACGGTTCAGAGTTCCTCGAGATTCAAGCGGAATTAACCGGTCAGAAAGATATGAGCAAAGCGGAACGAATCATCAATATGATGCAACTCGACCCAACCGCGAATATCAGAAGAATGAGTAAAGGTATGAAACAGAAGACCGCGATTGTCGCCGCCTTCATGAACAGTCCTGAACTCATCATCCTCGATGAACCGACAACAGGTCTTGATCCTTTGATGAGAGAAGCGTTCGTCAACCTCATCAAAGAAGAAAAAGCTCGTGGCGCGACCATCGTCATGTCCAACCATATGTTCGATGAACTAGAAGAGACATGCGATACAGTGGCCTTCATCAGAGATGGTCATATCCTCGATATCGTCGATATGGAAACAATCCATAACCGACCATTCAGAGAATATAAGATCGGATTCTATGAGCAAGAGGATTTCGAATCCGCGGATACTTCTCAAGTTGAAGTGCTCGCGAAGAAAGAAAAGGACTTACAATATATCGTCCGCGTTCCATTAGAGAAGACAGATGGTATGTTCCGAGAACTGAAGAAACATCACATCCGTTATATCTCGGAAGTCCAATACACATTAGAACAATATTTCTTAGAACACGTCGTAGGAGGTAAGAAAGATGGAAAATAATGAAACAGCATTACAAGAACAGGTTGTTCAACCAGAACCAGCGCCTGCTCCAAGTAGAAATGAAGTTAAGAAACATAAGCACTTCATCTCTTTACCGCTTTTCAAACAATCTTTAAAAGCGAACTGGTTGATGTGGCTCGTGATGAGCCTTGGCTGCGCCGCCATCTTCGTGATTATCAACCTCGCAATCGGCACAAAACAAATCTTCACTAACATCAACATGTCCGAAGTCAGCGGTTATGTTGAAGAAGAGAGTTTGAGCTGGTTACAAATCTTAGGCTTATTAGAGAAGATGGGATTCTCTCTTAACCGTATTCAAGTCATGTCGCAGATTGATATGGATGCGATTATGAATGACCTCATCTACAAGATTGCCGGTGTTATGTTACCAATGATCTATGTCATGGTCGTCTCCAACAAACTCGTCGCCGCGCAGGTCAACGATGGCTCAATGGCTTATGTTTTATCCACTCCCACTAATCGTAAAACTGTGGTGATGACTCAGTTCATCTTCTTATTCGTCTCTGTCACAGCGATGTATGTCATCGTCACTGGCTTAGCCTTAGGTAGCGAAGCCATTGCGAATGCGATTAAACTCGCGAATAACCCAGAGGCTACAAACGTCAGAGTGCCTTTAAGATCATTCTTATACTGCATGGGTAGTTACACATCCATCCTTGCCTTAGGCGGCATCTGCTTCGGTGCTTCTTGTTATTTCAATAAGAGCAGCAACGCGACAGTCGTCGGTGGTGGTGTCTGTGTCGTCTCCTTCTTAGCCTGTATCTTAGGCTTATTCGGTAACAAAGTCTTCGTCGCCGTCGGCGTCGGTGTGGAAGCGATGAGAGTTTTCGATTATTTCTCAATGTTCACTCTTGTCGATACTGATTCGATGAGCAATTTCGCCAAAGCGGTCAATGAAAATGACTTTGTGAACTATACAGGCATCTATAACTGGATCTGGAAATATGGCATCATGGTCGCCATCTTCCTCATCTTCTCATTTGCGGGTGGCAAATACTTCACCAAGAAAGACTTACCATTATAATAATGAAAAAGAATAACAAAGAAATAATAGCAGAAATAGCGGAAGAACCCGCTCCAATTGAAATCGCCGAAGAAGTGGTCGACACTTCTAAAGTGGAAGCTTCAATGAGTGAATCCCTTTCCGAATACGATCATAAAATGATCGATAATGATATCAAATATCGCGGTCCTCTCTCATACCGACATTTTAGAATAATCGGTTGGCTCGCTTTGACTATCGCGGCGATTTCCACAGTGATTGGCGTCGCGGCAACAGTTGGTCTTATCCTTGGGACAATGACGCCTGAGGACGCCCAAACAATGAGCATAGTTTCCGAAGTGATGTCCTTCTTTCAAGCGTTGCCATTACCATTATTTTTAATCGCGAACTTCGCGGTGATTTTACAAGGTAAAAACAAATACAAAAAACTGCTCATGACATATGGCGGTATTTTCCTCGCCATCTATATCGGATTCCTCATCGTCTATTATCACTATATTGTGATGTTGATCATGAAAATGGGGGGTGTTGGATTTGTCGAAGCCAGAGAGAAATCAGTGGAATACCTCGCGTCCGTCGGCGCGGAATATAGCCTCGTCATCAACGTTTTCGTCGATTTATTCATGTGTGTTCTCATCATGTTCTTCATCGATTACACCCCAACCAAAATATTCACTGGTAAAAAGGTTATTATCTTTAGATTGTTTGTGATTTTCCCGATTGCCTACGAAATACTATCAGCAGTTTTGATGGGATTATTATCTTTAAGCGGAAAAGTCGAAGGATTTGTCTTGGCGCTTCCTCCGGAGATCTTACCGATGATTGGTAAAAAACCAGTCGGTATGATTATCGCCTTCGTCTTGGTGTGTATCTATATCAGACTCAGAAAGAGAAGATATTTGAAAAAAGGTGGAACAGAAGAAGGATATCAACTCTATGAGCAGACAAACCGCAATTCATTTAAGTTTGCGAGAGTGATGTCTCTCATCTTCTTCCTCGTCGCATTGGTGGACCTAATCGTCTCCGTCATTGGGTTAGCCCTCGCGGAGAGTACATTCCCTGAAGATCCGGAGACAGCGATGAATGCAATGTTAGAGATTTTATCCGCGTTTACTATCAGTAAATCCGTCTGTTTGGTCTTCGTCATTCCGTTCATCTTGCTCTTCTCTTATCTCAAACAGCATAAGAATCCAGGACTTGATAAGTTCGTGCCGATCGGTGGAATTGTCTTCCTCATCTTCGCGATTTTTGAGGCGGCTTTCCTCAGCATCCTCTTGATGTAGAGATAAATAATTAATTTTATAGGCAATCTTCGGGTTGCCTTTTTTGTTACACATATACGCATATGTTACACTTGTACATTTATGGGTTATATTTCACTCGTGTGTATGATAGAATGACTAATGAAAATGATACGCAGAATTAATTAACTATTATTGCTTTTTAAAACGCGATTATTTTTTGTTGTCCTATGCGCCTACATGGGTAAATCTCTAGAAAGGATGATGTTAGTTAGGCATAACATCTACAAGTAATCATGAAAAGGTTAACGAAAAAACAAATGATTATCTTCGCGATTGGTCAATTAGGCTGGTCCACATTAAGCGGTGTCATCACCACTTGGTTAGTGACCTTCTATTTACCAACGGCTGGAGATATCGAACAAGGAGCGGTCCAATATCTCGTTCCTGGCTTAGTCATCGGTGGCTTCATGACAGTCCTCGGATTAATCTCCGCGTTAGGACGTGTCTTCGATGCGGTCACTGATCCACTTATTGCTTCTTTATCCGATAGAAGCAAAAACCCAAGAGGCAGAAGAACGCCATTTATGCAAATCGCCGCGTTACCTCTCTCTGTTGTCACTGTCTTAGTGTTCTGCCCATTCTGGGGTGAGCAAAGCCCACTCAACATCATGTGGGTCTCTATCATGCTTGTCTTGTTCTACTTGTTCATGACAATGTACTGCACACCTTATAACTCCCTCATCTCTGAATACGGAAAAACACAAGAAGATAGAATGTTTATCTCTACAGCGATTTCCTTAACATTCTTCGTCGGTACTTTATTAGCTTATGTTCCATTCGTTCTTGCCGGTGCATTAAGAGGCGCAGGTTTAAGCTTTGCATGGTCCTACCGCGTTCCATTTATCGTCTTAGCGGTTATCGCTTTAGTCTCAATGTTATTACCAACTTTCTTACTCAAAGAGAAAGAATTCGTCGACACTAAACCAAGTGAAGTCAATGTCTTCAAATCCCTTGGCGCGACATTCAAAAACAGAGACTTCAGAGTCTTCGTCGGTTCTGATGTCATGTACTGGGTTGGATTAACGATGTTCCAAACAGGTTTACCATTCTTCGTCAAAGTCTCAATGGGTTTAGGCGAAGATACAGTTCTCTACTTCTTAGGTGGTATGACTGTCTTAAGCGTGGTCTTTTATCCATTCGTCACCAAACTCGTCAAGAAATTTGGTAAGAAGAAACTCGTCATCGGTGGTTTCTTAGGCTTATCACTTGCTTATGCGATCGCTGCCTGCACATACTTTGTACAAGGACAAGGCGGTGTGATGGGTTGGTTACTCGGTATCGCGATTGTTATCGTTGCCGCGTTCCCAATGGCCTTACTTGGTATCATTCCTCAATCTATCGTCGCTGACGTCGCAGAGGCTGAAGGTGTGGTCACTGGTGAAAATAGAGAAGGTATGTTCTTCGCCGCGCGTACATTCGCGATGAAGTTCGGCCAATCCTTAGCCCTTATCTTATTCACTTCTTTAGCCATCATCGGTACAACGCAAAATAAAGAAGCTAACGATATCGTTCCATCTTTAATCGGTATGCTCGTCGTCGCGATCGTCGCGATTGCCTTCTGCGTTCTCGGCGCGGTCATCTTATTCTTCTATCGTGAGAAACATATCATGAAGACTATCGCTAAAGAGGGCGATGAAGCTTTCATGCAAGCTGTTGAAGCTAACAATAAAGAAGAGAAAGAATAATGATTTATCGTTATTACATAAACGGCTCTTTTGTGGAGACTAGCGATCCCACAGATTTTGAAGTGGTGGAGGTCGCGAAAAATAATCGTCAAACCATCACTGTTAAAGCCAAGAAAGACGGCATCCTTTTAGACAGCGTGTTTTGCTCTTCCCAGATTCCAAACGCGAAGATGAAAGAAGCTTTCTTCAATGGCTATCAATCTTGGACGGATAGCAAAGAAGTCAAATTAAGAGCCAAAGAAAAGAATATCTATCGCTCCCCACGTCCTGTGGTGAAAGCGTTCGCGATGGATAAATATGGAGACGCTCCTTTCTATAAATATGAGAAAAGCGTCCTCCATGGTTATGATATCTGTTATTCAAAAGGGGAAGATGGATTCTTCCACTTCAACATGAATTATCATAATGCCTATTTATTATTTGAATTTAAAAAAGGAACTAAAGACTTAATCATCACCAGTGATGTTAGGGGTATTAAACTCAACAAAGGTGATGAAGTCGTCGTCTGGGATGTCGTTTCATGCAATTCATATGAAAAAGGTTTAGAAGCCTTCAAAGAATATTTCCCAAAGAAGAATCTCAAGAAGGTCTTCGGCTACACATCCTGGTATAACTATTATCAAAACATCAATGAGAAGATTATTCTCAATGATTTAGAAAGCATTGACAACAAGCGTTTCAACTTATTCCAGATCGATGATGGTTTTGAAACCTTCGTCGGTGACTGGCTAGATGTTGATCCCGTTAAGTTCCCTAATGGCTTAAAACCAATCGTCGATAAGATTCATGCGAAAGGTTTAACGGCTGGCGTATGGCTCGCCCCATTTGTCGC
>JAFZVO010000015.1 GCA_017617775.1 Bacilli bacterium
GACCAAGAAGAGATTAAAAAACGTTATATATCTTATCTTGATGAACAGATCTATCAATATGTTGATGAGTATGACTTATCATTTCGTTTCTATAATCCGAATACCGGAGGCTTATGCCAAGAAAAATGTGATGGAGTAGAAGTGAAAATCACTTCTAATATCTCATTCTCCTTTACTTATTCACGAGTTATGTTCTACGAGATTAGCGAGGTTCATCATGGATAAACAACAAGGCTTAGACTATTTATATTCGTCATGTTTTGCCCGTTATTTCAAAAAGGACAATATTACCGATGTATCTTTTAAGGGAGTTGATGTTTTTTATGTCGATAATAATCTTGGAAGAATTAAGAGTGATATTCATTTTACCCAGGATAATGCTCGTGATTTCACGAGGCAAATCGCGAATATTTGTGAGAAGCAGTTTTCTCTTGCTTCCCCTAACCTCGATGTGACGATTGGCAAATTCCGCATCAACGCGATGCATCAATCGATTGGAAGAGTCAGAAATGAACAGGTTATCACCTTTTCCATCCGTATCGCTTCCGAGAAAATACGAATATACGACGATGATGATTTCCTGAGCAGTGAAATCAAAGAATTGTTCGATATCTTGATGGTGTCGCATCAGTCGATTGTCATCGGTGGATTGCCCGGCACTGGGAAAACTGAACTGCAGAAATATTTATTAACAAGATTACCAAAAGATCAAAGAGTGATCGTCGTGGACAACGTTTCAGAGCTAGAAACGGTGAGAGACTATACAGATTATGATTTGACAATGTGGCAATATAACGAGAATAACACGAATGCCTCTCTCCCGATGCTCATCAAAGCGGCTTTGAGAAATATGCCAGATTGGCTCATTCTCGCTGAGGGTCGCGGAAAGGAGATGCTCGATATTCTCAACTCTGCGGTGACTGGCTTACCAATCGTCACTACCCTCCATTCTTTCGATGTTCATTCAATACCGATTAGAATGGCGAGACTAGTGATGCAAAACGAGGAGAATAGCCGATATGAAGATATTTTAAATGATATAAAATATCATTTTCGTTATTACGTCTATTTAAAAAGAGAGAAGGACTCATCAGGAAAAGTGAAGAGATATATCGCCTCCATCATGCATTTGGACTCTTCAGGTAAAGAGACATTGATTTATAGCGATGACCTCGAGAAGAAGAAGTATGGGAAGATTGATCGCGATTCCTTATTGCTATTAAAGATCAAGAGGAATCAAACAGCGTTTATCAAATATTTCATCGGAGAAAAAAATGAATAGTTACCGTCTTTATTTCATTGTTATTGCTCTCATCACCACAGGTATTAGTTATTTCGCGAGTGAAAACCTATATTTAACAATTGGAGTGGGTGTCATTTTCATGCTATATCCTCAGATTTTCCTCGTGAAGAAGCTGGAGAAAAGCCACTCCTTATACGAGAGGTATCATGAATGCTTTCACTTTGTGAATACCTTTATTGTGAGCCTTGATATCCGCGGCTCATTAAATGGCGCGTTTTCTTCGATTAATCCGACGATGAGCAAAGCATATTTAGCAATATATGACGGAATTGCATCGAACAAAAGTGAGGATAAAATCGCTTATCTGCAGAAGCATTATCCATTCCATCTCTATGGATTATTTATCAAAGTGGTGAATCTATGGGAAGAGCAAGGCGGAGATATTTTGTCGATGTCTTCCCATTTATTAGAGGAGGGGAGAAAGAGCGAAGAGTATTTAAGGTATTGTGAAGATCTTCATCTCACAAGAACGATTGAGTTTGTCATTCTTTGGATATTTGCCCTGATTATTCTCATCGTGATGCGCGTTTCGTTAAATCGTTTCTTTGCCCAAATAATGAATAATGTTATCTATCTAATCGGTCTCGTTTTATTCTTCTTATTCTTTTTGGTAACTATCGATATTTTGGTGAGAAAAATCACGAGCAAAGAAGTGAAGGGATGGGATGAATATGAATAAGCTGAAAAAGATTATTGAAGAACTAGGTCTATCTTTTGGAAAAGAAATGATGAAGTTTTGCCTCATCAATCTCTTTTTCATCGCTTTAAGCGTTCTCATCTATTTTTTAAAACTCGAAAACTATTATTACATTGTTGTCGCCGTATTTCTCTTCCTCGGAGATTACCTATTCATCAATTCATATTTCTCGAGATATCAAGTGATGCTCTATCAACACGACGATGAGATGATCGCGTTATTCTCCTATTTTCAGGTATTCATCTCCAACCATATTCCGGTTTATTCCGCGTTTACAAATTTAATGAACTATGCGAGTGATTATCTCAAAGAAAAGATTACTTTGCTCTTAAAAGAGATTGATAATGATAAATCGGTTCAACCGTTCATTCACTTCAGCCGTAATTTTCAAAATTTAGTATTTGAATCTCTGTGCATCTCGCTTTATCAGATGGTGGACGAAGGAGAAAGCGTCGAGAAGAACAACGAATTCATCTTCCTTTTCAACGAGGTCAGCCAATCAAATACGAGAAGGAAAATGGATAAGAAAAAGAGGTCTCTTGATATCCTCGCTTCCTTTCCTTTATTCGGTAGTGGAATCATTACGGTGACTTTAACTCTAAGCATCGTTTCAAGCATTGGAGGAATGATCAATGTCTTCTAAGATTGGGGTGATTTTATCAATGCTATTTGTGGTGATGTTTTTCCTCTTTGGAACTGATTTGTTGTGTCTCCAATACCAGTATTCCGAACTGGATTCCAAAGGGATAACAATTGCTTACTATATAAGTAAAGATGGGAGAATTGACAGGGATTTTCTCACTTATCTCTCAAAAAAATACGAAGTGGAAGTATCCGCGGATGCATCGCAGCCAACCGAGTATGGGGATGTGGTAAAGTTCACGGTGAAAGATACATATGATCCGTTAGTAATTGCTAGCGATGAGATGGAGATATCTATCTCTCGGGAAGCGATTATCGGTTATTACGGATAGAAAGGAGAAAATGTATGTCGGAAATTAAAGGACAACTGTTGGGTATTATCCTGGTGCTTATGGTTTTTGGCGCAGTCTCAGCGGCGATGATCATCATTTTTAACAACCTCACTAAAAATGTTGAAGACCAAGTCAGCGAGATGACGAATTCGTCTTCCAAAAGCAGCGCTTACCAATTGAGTGAGTATATTTCTTATAAAGAATTATGATTTTTTGCTTTTCTCCAAGAGGTAAAAACAATACAATTAGGTTGTGAGGTCTCAAAATGGATGTTATTAATACCATTAAAGAAATTTTAGCGAAACGCGTTGATGTCTCAAAACTAAAACCAGAAGATACTTTACCATCCCTTGGTTTAGATTCTTTGGATTTAGTGGAAGTAATGCTTGAAATCGAATACGCTCTCCACATCGAATTCACGAGCGAAGAGATTACAAACCTTACGACCATTCAAAGCGTTATCGATTTGATTAATGCTAAATTAGCATAAATCCTTGCACCGATAAAATCTTTGTGTTATTATCGTTTAGCGCCTTGCCTACCTAGCTCAGTCGGTAGAGCTATCGGCTGTTAACCGATCGGTCGTGGGTTCGAGTCCCTCGGTAGGCGCCAAAACTGGCCTGTTGGAGAAGCGGCTTAACTCACCACCCTTTCACGGTGGCATTCATGGGTTCGAATCCCATACAGGTCACCAAAACAAAAACTACAGCCTCGGCTGTTTTTTTTGTTGTGACTGTATGTGAACCCTGAATGGTTAAGCGCATCTCAAAAGCCAGGTGGGCCTACA
>JAFZVO010000016.1 GCA_017617775.1 Bacilli bacterium
GTTTGTTGATTGAGATAATTCTTCTTCATATTAAGAGCTTTTGTACTTGAGAATAAGGAAATGACTTTTGGATCATTCATTGGAATATCATGAATGTCAATACCGGTTAAGTCGGACATCATCTTTAACGCCATTGGGTCAACGTGACCTAAAAGGTCAAGTTTAAGGATTGTATCGTGAATGGAATGGAAGTCGAAATGGGTTGTTTTCCACGCTGCATCTTTATCGTCAGCAGGATATTGAACAGGGGTGAAATCATAAACTTCATATTCTCTTGGAATAACAACGATACCGCCAGGGTGTTGACCAGTAGTTCTCTTAACATCAACGCATCCTGAAGCTAAATATGCAATCTTGGCTTTTGGATAAGTTTTTAATGCTTCTTCGCCATATAATCTTTCAATATATCCACGAGCAAAACCGAAAGCGGTCTTTTCCGCGACTGTTTCAATGGTTCCGGCACGGAAAACGTTATCTTCGCCTAATAATACTTTGGTGTAGTTATGGGCTCTTGCTTGATAATCTGGTGGGAAGTTTAAGTCAATATCTGGTGTCTTTTCAGCGTGGAACCCTAAGAATGTTTCAAATGGAATGTTTTGTCCATCATGAACCATCTTCGCTCCGCATTCAGGACATGTTTTATCCGGTAAATCATAGCCGGATGTGATATCAGGATATTCATCTTTACTCCATTCGAAATGACGGCAATGTGGACAGCGATAATGTGGAGGTAATGGGTTTACCTCAGTGATGTTTGACATCGTTGCCACTAAAGAGGAACCGACAGATCCACGAGAACCGACGATATATCCATCTTCATGCGCTTTCTTAATTAAGAGGTGAGCAATGTAATAAATGACGGAGAATCCGTTAGTGATAATACCGTTAAGCTCCGCTTCAAGACGATTTTGAATATATTCAGGGAGAGGATCTCCGTATAATTCTTTAGCCCTGTTATAAACCATGTTAGTGAGGTTTTCTTCACAGTTATCAATGGTTGGGGTATATAAGTGATCGTTTGGAAGAGGTACTAATGCTTCAATTTGATTGGCAATCATATTGGTATTAGTGATGACGATTTCATGAATTAATTGTTCATCTTCTAAGAAACTCATCGCTTCAAGCATCTCATCAGTGCTTCTAAAGTGTTGATCTGGGTTTTCAAATTGAGGGACTTTTCCGTTTTGTCTATCGTATGGATTTAATGGGTGAGAGACGTTTCCAACAGCTTTCGCAGAAATATAAACATCTCTAAAGACTTTATCTTCAGGATCGACATAGTGACAATCACCAGTTGCACATACTGGTTTTCCCACTTCTTTCGCGGCTCTAACGATATCCTTAAGATATGTGATTAATTGTTCTTTATTTTCTAATTCACCCATGTTGATGAGGAATGAATAGTTTTCTAACGGTTGAATTTCAACGTAGTCATAGAAAGAAATGACTTGTTTTAATCTTTCAAAATTATAATATCTTGCTGTTCTAAAGACATCGCCGTTGAAACAAGCTGAGCCAATCAATAGATGCTCACGGAGTTTTTCAATTTCTCGACGTGGTACTTTTGGTACTTCGGCAAGATATTCAACATGGCCCAAGGATACGAGTTTATATAAATCTTTTAATCCTTGTTTATCTTTTGCTAAACAAACGATATGGTCAGGACGAATATGTTTTAATAATTCGTTTGGTGTTACTAAGTTAAGTAAGTCTTCGTGTTTTAAATTGAAGTTATCCTTGGTTAAAACGACGAGCATTGGCTGCCAGACATCATTTAAGACGTTAGCGTCATAGTCCGCTCTATGGGCGGCATCTTCATCATAAACAACACCCATGTTACGACATAAGGCACCTAATCTATGGCTTCTTGATTCTGGGAATAAGTATCTAGAAAGAGGCAAAGTATCGATAGCTGGGTTTTTAAGTAATGGTTGTCCCATTCTCTTTAGAGCTTCTTGAAGATAACCAAAGTCAAACTGAGCGTTATGAGAAACTAAGATAGCATCACCAATGAATTCTAAAATCTTAGGCATTGCTTCTTCGATGGTTGGCGCATTGGCAAGCATCGCATCAGTGATATGGGTAATCTTTTTAATCTTTTCAGATAGTTTTCTTCCTGGATTGATGAAAAGATCCATCGATGCGGTAACTAAACCTTTTTCCACTCTGACTGCACCGAATTCAATGATGCGGTCATAATATGTTGATAAGCCAGTTGTTTCTAAGTCGAAGACAACGTATTTAGCCTTATTTAATGGGGTTTTACTAGGGTTATATACGTAAATTGGTTGGTCATCGACCATGTATAATTCAGAGCCATAAAGCATTTTAATCTTATGCTTATCAGCGGCTTTTTGAGCATCAGGATATCCTTGAACAACACCATGATCAGTAATGGCGATTGCGGTATGTCCCATTGCTTTAGCGGTTTTACAATAATCATCCATCGTTCCAACACCATCTTGAACTGACATTTGTGAATGGAGATGGAGTTCCACTCTCTTTTCTTCTGATAAATCTTTTCTTGGTTCATCAGCGGGAAGTAAATCGATATAGTGACCACGGATTGTTAATGATTTTGAATACTCATCGACATAAACAACACCTCTAACTCTCACGTTAGTGCCACGTTTGCGATTAGAAATAACTTCATCATTAATTGAGGCATTCTCTCTAGCATTGACGTATATTGCGCCCATCGCTTTATCGTGTACGCCAACATTGATACGTTTAACTCCACCGAATTCTTTTTTTTCAATGGAGAAGACCTTACAAGCGATATCGATGTTTCCTGAATTAGCATCTAAAGTGTCAATCAAATCAATTGGAGTGTAGTTTCCACGTCTATTAAGTCTTGCTCTTTCACGCTCTTTACGCATGATTTCTGCATTTTCTTTCATTTGTTGAAGGAGTTTATCCTCAACGATAAGCGCTTCTTCTTTATGTTGTTCTTCGATTTCTTTTCTTGCTTGGATGTAGTGCATATCCGCAGGTTCATCTTCTTCGCTGGTAATTGTTTCAATCGCGGTTTGTTCTGCGGCTTTTGTCAATTTATTCATTGTTCTCTTAGAAACAACGTTTTCTTCTTCTACTTCGTGGAGAGTGGTTGTCACTTCAATATCGTATGAAATGAACTTAAGGAAATCTCTAAAGTCTTTTGCGCAGTTATCAAGCTCGTTAATCGCATTATCCCTTTCTTCAATCGTTGGGAACATATCACTCATTCTTAAAACCATGGTTGAATCATCTAAACGATCAACGTCGAAATTACATGGGAAACGATATGTTGTTTGATACCAATCATAGAAAAGATTAATCGCATCTTCTGGAGTGATTGTGACTCGATAAAGGAAACGAAGATTATATGAATATGTAATGCTTAATAAAGCTTCTTGGAATTGTCTTAATAAATCAAATCTCCATGGGGTATCTTTAGTGATTTGCATTTGCCACTTATTGGCTTCAAAGCGGTCTCTCATGCAGTAATCAAAATCCATGTCAAAATCTTCGACATTCTCGATATGAATAGATTTTAAGAAACGAAGCATCATGTCTTTCATATTAACTACCTACTATTAGAACCCGCCTATCGCAATGCCAACAATATCTTTCACAATAATCAACACCATAAGAGTAAAGAGAATAGCCATACCTACAATAGAAACAATGGTTTTAACTTTTGGAGGAACCTTTCTTTTTGATGCTGATTCGATAATCAAAACAAGCAACTGCCACCCATCAAGACCAGGGAATGGGATGAGGTTAAAAATGGCAAGGTTGACAGAAATCATTGCCCAAAGTTGAATAAAAATAGATGCATTATATTGCGCAAAAATCGTCGCGGTTTGCTGATAAACAGCAACAATACCCCCAACTTCAGTCCAACCTTGGCCGATGAATAGTCCACCGATAGTCTTAAAAATTACTATTGAGGACTCTCCGAATTTCGTGAAGGTGTTCTTCATGATTTTTCCAAAACTATTTTTTTCTGTATGGAGGCACATCGTAATACCATATGAATCAAGCGTTCCTTCATTGTTGTTGAGCAATAAACTATATGTGTTTCCGGTTAAAATTGGTTCATCAGGGTTCTCTTCTTCAAATGTAACTGTCTTTAAATTAACAGTGATTGATTTAACTCCAGCAAGCTCTACAGGTGCGGAATAGTTAATCTTTGATTGATCGTCGAGAAAATAATACTTAATAATCGAATCATAATCTCTTGTTTTGAAAGAGAGCTTAGAGTTTGCGCCTCCGTCAATTATTGTTGACGCAGCTTTTGTGGTGTCATCATTAAATGTAACAATTGTTTCTTTA
>JAFZVO010000017.1 GCA_017617775.1 Bacilli bacterium
ATGGAAGAGATATTGGAACATACGTTCTTCCAAACGCAGAAGTAAAGATTTTCCAAGTCGCTTCTCCTGAATGCAGAGCGAAAAGAAGATATAAAGAGAACATGGAAAAAGGTATTCCGTGTACCTATGAAGAAATTTTAGAAGATGTCAATCGTCGTGATAAAGCGGATTCCGAAAGAGCGTTCGCTCCTCTTAAACCTGCCGAAGATTCTATCTTCTTAGATACATCGGAATTAACCATTGATGAAGTGGTGAATAAAGTCTTAGAAATCATTGATAGTAAAGTGAAGTAATATGGCCAAAACATTAGTCGCAATCGTCGGTTCTCCTAACGTAGGCAAGTCTACGGTTTTTAATCGTATCATCGGAGAGAGACATGCGATTGTCGATGATGAAGCGGGTATTACAAGAGATAGACTATATGGCAATGCCGAATGGATGGGGCAAAAGTTCGCATTAGTGGATACGGGTGGTATTGAAACAGCGAACCGTCCTTTCCAAGAACAGATTAGAATGCAGGCGATGCTCGCGATTGATGAAGCGGATATCATCATCTTCTTATGCGATGGCAAAGTCGGTGTCACGCGTGATGATATGCTCGTCGCGAAGATGCTCCGTAAAGTGAATAAACCAATTATCCTCGCGATTAACAAGATCGACGAAGGAACACATATTGCAGACATCAACGAATTCTACTCTTTAGGATTAGGTGAACCAATGGCCGTCAGTGGAGCCCATGGCATCGGTATCGGTGACCTCCTCAACAAGATTGTCTCCTATGTCAAAGAAGATAAAGAAGAGCTCGATGAAAACGTCATCACCTTCTCCCTTGTCGGTCGTCCAAATGTTGGTAAATCTTCATTAGTGAATGCGATTCTCAATCAAGATCGAGTTATCGTCAGCGACATCTCTGGTACGACACGAGATTCCATTGACACACCTTTTGAAAGAGAAGGAATTAAATATAACGTCATCGATACAGCTGGACTGAAAAAACGCGGTAAAATCTATGAATCTATCGACAAATTCTCTGCAATTCGCGCTTTAAAAGCGATTGAGAGAAGTGAAATTGTGTTGCTAGTAATTGATGGAAAAGAAGGTATTACCGACCAAGATAAACACGTCATTTCCTATGCGACAGATTTACATAAAGCGATCATCATCGTCGTCAATAAATGGGATATCGTCGATAAGAATACAAACACGATGAGCGATTACACGAAGATCATCAGAGAAGAATATAAGTTCTTAAGATATGCGCCTGTGGTATTTGTTTCCGCGCTTAAGAAGCAGAGAATTGATACATTATTTGAGATGCTCGATTTAGTCCATAACGCATATTACACTCGTATCAAAACAAGTTTATTAAACGACTTATTACAAGACGCGCAGATTCTCAATCAAACACCAGACTTCAACGGCGGAAGATTGAAGATATATTACGGCAATCAGGTGACAGCGGGGCCACCGACTTTCGTCCTCTTTGTCAACAATCCTGAATTCATGCACTTCAGCTATGAGAGATATATCGAGAATAGATTAAGAGAGACTTTCAACTTTGAAGGCACTCCAATCAAGATTATTCTCCGTGAAAGGAAGAGAGAAAAATGAGCAATATCGCAGTAATCGGTTCTGGTACCTGGGGCACCGCTTTAGCCCAGGTCGCAGATGACAACGGACATAAAGTAACAATCTATGGTCATAACCCTGGCCAAGTAAACGATATCAATAACAATCATAAGAACAGTTTCTATTTTGGCGAGGAAATCACTCTTTCTCCATCTTTAAAAGCGACTACTAATTTAGCGGAAGCAATCAAAGATGCAGATATTATTTTAATATCTGTACCATCTGCTGCTTTAAGAAGTGTGCTCAATGAAATCAATGATGTGCTAGATCATCCTGCCATCTTCATCAATACCGCAAAAGGGTTTGATACAGAGAAGAACCAAAGATTATCGTTTGTCTTTAAAGGAGTGATTGCTCCTGAGAAGTTAAAAGGCTTTGTTTCCCTGATCGGTCCAAGTCACGCTGAAGAAGTAATTGTGAGAGACACAACTTGTATCTGCGCGGTCTCCCTTGATGAGAAAGCGAGCAAATATGTGGCGGAGACATTCTCTAATCAATACTTCCGCGTCTATCTCAATAACGATGAAGTAGGCAGTGAAATCGGTGTGGCGATGAAGAACGCTATTGCTCTAGCCTCGGGTATTCTCGAAGGTCTTGGATATGGTGATAACGCCCGTGCTGCTTTATGCACTCGTGGACTCGCGGAAATCGTTCGTTTCGGCGTTTCTCAAGGTGGTAAACCTGAGACATATTTAGGTCTCACTGGCCTCGGTGATTTAGTGGTCACTTGTTACTCTTTCCACTCCCGCAATTTCACCGCTGGTATGGAGATTGGTAAAGATGATTCAGCGAAGCATTTTATGGAGACAAATACCAAGACAGTTGAAGGTATTAGAACAGTCAAAGTCATCTTTGAAATGGCGCTTGCTTCAGGTGTCGATGTTCCAATCATCGATGCTTTATATGCGGTTATCTATGGTGGAGCAAAACCATCTGAACTCGTTGGTACTTTGATGAGCAGACCTTTGAAAAAAGAGGGCAAATAACATGGATAAACTATACAAAACCCAATTAATTGATATCGTTTCCGAGAAAGCATATTTATCTCGTGAAGATAGTAAAGCAGCGATTAATGCATTTATTGAAGAGATAGAAGAAGCTCTTCTGGCTGGAGTCGAAGTGAACATCACAAACTTCGGCTCATTAGTCCCAATCACTAAGCAAGCGACAGTGGGGACAAACCCTCGCACACACGAGAAGATCGCCATCAAAGAGAAGAAGACAGTCTCCTTTAGACCCGCGATTAGTTTTAAAGAAAAATTAAGCAAATAAATATGGCGCGTTCAGTTGATGAATTTTTGAAGATATCAAAGGAGTTTTCTATAAACTCTTTTCATCTATATTTAGTAGGTGGATCAGTCCGAGATTTGCTCATCAAAAAAGAAATTGATGATTTTGATCTAGCGACTGATGCGACTCCCGAAGAGATGAGCAAATTCCTCGAAGGATGCGATTTAACATTCGCCCGTTTCGGCGCGGTCAAAATCAAAAGAGGAAAACATTACTTTGTGATCACCACCTTTAGAAAAGAAGGCAAATATGATGATTCTCGTCACCCGAGCAAGATTAAGTTTGTGCGCGACATGAAAGTAGATGCGAAAAGAAGAGATTTCACCATTAACGGTCTCTATATGGACGATCATTTTAAGCTCTATGACTATGTCGGTGGAGAAGAAGATATTAAAAACAAGGTCGTTAGATTAATCGGATTCTTTAAAACCAAAAGGATTAAAGAAGACCCTCTCCGCATCTTACGCGCGGCAAGGTTTGCCTTAAGATTTAAATATTCGATTGATCCTAAATTGACAAAGATTATCCAAAAACAAGCGTATTTATTAACAAAACTCAATCCGGAAAAGGTCAGAGAAGAGCTGTCCAAATTCGGTGAGGTAGATGAAAAGAAAAAAGAAAAGTTATTTAATTCATTAAATATATCCAAATATCTTAAAGATATGCTAAAATGAGTGTCCTATGATAAGTGAAGCAATTGATTTCCGATATCTCTTAATTGAGAACTATAAGAAACTTAAACTGACGGAAAATGAGTTGGTTACTATTTTTGTCATCGATCATCTAATCAGTCAAGGCAACACTTTAATCACCGCGGATTTATTGGCCTTAAAGATGTCGTTATCGAGTTCTGATATCGATAAGATTCTCGCCTCCTTATTCAAGAAGAAGATTATTGACTATGTCACGGTGAAGAATAACACAGTGACGACTCTTGATCCTCTAAAAGAAAAACTTTACAGCGAGTTCCAAAT
>JAFZVO010000018.1 GCA_017617775.1 Bacilli bacterium
ATCATCCTCTCCCAATGCTTTACGAAGCAATTGAAGAAGATAAAATGAAAAATCCACAAGAGGTCATGGACGCTGATGTGGAAGTCATAAACGAAGAAGATAGTAAAGAAGATAATAACTAATTAGAGAAATGGCCAAATTTGGCTTTTTCTTCATAATCAACTTCTAATAGTTTTAAATCATTGATGATGTTTTTTGGTTCACATTCAACATATAAGGATTCATCTGCGAATAAATTACCTTTATCAGAATCGATATAGATGGCCATTGGACGAGCCACTCCAATCGCATAAGATAATTGGACCTCACACCACTTGAGGTTATTTTCTTTTAGGAGTCTCTTCGCGAGTTCTCTCGCTTTATATGTCGCGGAGATATCGACCTTGGTGGGATCCTTGCCGTTCATCGATCCACCACCGACATTCGCAAAGCCTTGGTAAGAGTCAACAACAATCTTTCTGCCCGTGAGTCCACTATCGGCAAAAGAACCGCCTAATAGGAACTTTCCAGTGGGATTTATCAAGATTCTGCGGGGTTTTTCAAGATTATATTTATTGCAGAGACTATTGATTTTATTGATGATGAGTTGGTCTGTCATATCCCGATGTTCCTCCGCATTACAGTAGCTGACGAGGAATGTATCGATGGCCTTTAAATCGAAATTATCATCATAGACACCGGTGATCTGGGCCTTACCATCTGGATAGAAGTTGTTATTCGCATGGACGAGCTCATCATACCATCTCGCGAGTTCTTGAAGGATGACCATCGCTTTAGGTAATAATTGTGCAGAATCATTACAGGCATAACCGAACATCATCCCTTGATCTCCCGCGCCTAAGACATCGACGCCATCCGAGATATCTTGAGATTGTTTGGAGAGTTTGATCTCCACTTTATATTCTTCTTTATATCCAATATCTTTTAATACTCTACGCGTAATCGCGGGTATATCAATAGAGGCATTAGATGTCACTTCTCCAACGATGTAGACCTGCTCATCTTTGATCATCACTTCAACGGCCACTCTTGATTTTGGATCATCTTTTAAATACGCGGTTAGAATCGCCCCGGCGATTTGGTCGCAGATCTTATCAGGATGTCCTCTGAAGACGATTTCATTTGAATAGAGTTTCATATCTATACCTCCAAAAAATAAAGCCCATACGAGATGGGCATTATCATTTTGATTATCCCATCATTCAAGCATTAGCACTTTGCTACCGCAAGTTGCTGACGGGTCATCGAGCTTGTCTCTCGCCGTACTCTTTATGGTGATTTGATTATAGTGAATAACTTTTTATTTGTAAATAAAATGTTTAAATTGGTCCGATTGTAAAGATGACAATCATGCAGACGATCGCGATGATTAATAAAGCGCCTCCGACAATCACCCCTGTCCAAGGGATATCATAATGAGACTTCTTCTGTTCCTCGCTCTCATCAGCTTTTAAATCTTTCGTGGGGATATATCCCTCTTCTTTTTTCGCCTCTTCTTCAGCGATCTTCCTTCTGCTCTTGAACATTGAATTTCCTCTTTGCAAATATCATGATATACGAAATTAAAAATGTGTTTAATGGGATGTTGATAAAACCGACGATCAGTTGAGTGATCAATATCACTGGATACGTCTGGAAGCCAAAGGCAAAACCTTTCATCAATGTCCCAAACATGATCATCACTGTCACTTCGATGATGAAGCAAGCAAATGAGACTTGATAGGCATTGAACAATTGACTATCTTTTCTACTTTTAAAATATCTTTCGGTGAGAATAATACAAACTGTTAACAAAGTTAATAATGCGAACAAGATACATGGTATTGTGATTCTCTGCCAATCCTCGATTTGATAAGTCGCGGAATATAATGTTAATTCATCATTTAAGCACAAGAATAATGTCACCGCGGTGAGGATACCGACAAATGTTGCAATCTCTATCGAGAACATTATCTTCTTGTTCTTAATCTGTCTCACTAGCATGAAGATGAAGTAACTGACAAAACCCATCAAACCATATATCGCGGTAATCTGAGGGAAGAAAGACATGCTCTTGGGGTCAAAGATTAAATAACCAAGAAGGTCTTCTGCCACTCCTATTAGCAAGCCATACCACGGACCTAAGAGGATGGAAGCAAATATCAATAATGCACATCCACCTAAAGAGATCCTTAGGAAAGGAACGACAGGTATATAGTTAATCGCTAAAACTTTTTGGAGGATGATAATCAAAGAGATGAAAACACCAGCGAAGGTAATCTTCTGCACTTGGGTTAAATTGCTCTTCAATAAATCGATTTTCATCAACCTAATAATTCCTTCTTCACAAGCGAAGCAAAGGCTAATGAGCCAGTCACTAAAATATTATCTTCTGGATATTGTTCCATTAATGATTTGATCAAAGCGAGATGATCTTCCTCAAAGCGATAATCCGCTGCGAAGAGGAAATAATCATCATATGTTCTCGCTCGTGGATGAGTAAATGTAGTCAAAATCACTTCAGAACCCGCTAATCCAATTCTCGGTAACATCAATGTGATATTTTTATCTTTAAAACAAGCGAAGACGATATGAGTGTTCACCCCAAAATATTTACGGTTATAAGAATCCACTAATGCATTGATGCCTTCCACATTATGCGCGCCATCAACGATGACACGAGGATGTTCTAGAATAGTCTCCATTCGTACAGGAATAACCACACTCTTAAGACCTTCTTTAATGGCGTCTAATGAAATATTGAAACGACCAGCTAATGACTTGGTGGCCTCCACGGCAATCGTTGCATCAGTGATGGAATAATAAGCATCAGAAGCGATCTCCAAATCCTTGTAGATATCATAGTTAAAACGAATCCCTTTATCTAAATATTCAAAGCTTGCAATCTCGCCGATTCTATTAATTGGTGATTCTTTTTCATTAGCAATCTCTGCGATGGTATTGAGGGCTTCTTCGGCGATATTTCCTAGCAAAACTGGAACATTTTCATAGATAATCCCACTTTTATGCGCGGCAATTTCCGATAATGTTCTTCCTAAAACCTCAGTATGTTCTAATGCGATTGTGGTAATAATCGATAAGATTGGTTCAAAGATATTAGTGGCGTCATATTCCCCACCCATTCCGCATTCGATAACACAGACGTTACATCTCTGTTCACTGAAATATTTAAGGGCGATAAATGTTTCAATTTCAAAGGGGGAGAGGTCATATTTCTTGAAGAGTTTTTCATAGTCGTTATAGATGCTATTTAATGCATCATCAGAGATATCAACTC
>JAFZVO010000019.1 GCA_017617775.1 Bacilli bacterium
ACTATGAAGGCCGCTCTTAGAAGCGGTTTTCTTTTAGAAAATAGCTGTCCCATTATTATTGAAGTGTCCCATTTTTCTTAGGGGTGTCCCATTCTTGAGGGCAAAGTGTCCCGTTTGTATCATTTCTATAGTCTTTTTCCACTTGATAACTATGATGCAATAAAATGCATCATTTTTATTTTCTTGTATTATAATAGTTATGGAATGTTGTTATTGTACAACAATGAGGCCAATTATGAAAAAACTACGACATCTATTAACATACTCAATGTGCTTTCTTTTAGTTTCGTGCGGAACGACATCTAATGAGCAAAACGAAAGCAACTCCGAGTTTATTGAACAATACACAGTCAATGTCTACCAACCAGATGGGACGACATCTACTCCGCAAACACTATATGCCACATATGATGGTGATCAATATATCTATTTCGGCAACAATAGTTATACTTTCTATGGTTATTACACTAAGGCTAATGGGGAAGGGGAAAAGATTGTCGATGAAAATGGTAAAGTCTTGCCAGATTTTACGAGCAAAGTAAGCGAAGCGACATTCTCCATCTATCCTTATATTGTGGAAAGAGAATATACGTTATCTTTTGTCACCGGAACAACAGATGTCGTCGTTCCACAACAGCATAAAGCTACAGATAGTTACTCTCTTCCAGAAGTCAGCAAAACCGGATATTACTTCCAAGGTTGGAGTGCAAAGAGTGATGACTTTAGTGGAACAAATAACGTCTACAGTGGTCAATTTTACCAAGATACAACTTTGTATGCGATTTTCCGTCCGACATCATCAAGAGTCGCTTATAGCAATGGAGAGTATGAAAGCGGCATTATGGATGTCGACTATGATTCAGTGGCCACAATCCCTTGGTATGAGAAACAAGGCTATAATTTCGCAGGTTATTATTTCGACGTAGAACGTTCACAACAAGCCACGGACAAGAATGGACAATTACTCTCCCCATGGAATAAAACAGATAGAGGTGTCACCCTCTATCCTAAATACGATACTGCTCCTATGTATAAGTTGACTTATGCTAATGATGGATATGTCTCAAACGTCAAAGTGACGTACAAAGACTGCTTTGCAGATGTCAAAGGAAATAGAAGTGACAGGGTTGAAACTTTTGGAGATGGAGTAACGATTAAGCATTATTATCCAGATCCTAAGAAAGGCTACTACTTTAACGGGTGGCTGCTTCAAATCGATGATAATGAATATAAAAAGTTCGATTTCTCTACTTCTGAAGTGTTTACTGAAGATATTGTTTTAGTTCCAGACTGGAAAGAGATTCCATATAGTGTCTATACTGATTTGGTGTTAAGTGAGGCCGTTGGAGACGACAAGAATCTCAAAATCATCTCCACGCATGCTGCTGATATCAACGGAGAACTCGTTCGTTATTATAGCGATTTCACCGGTCATGTGAGCATCCATTTCTCTGTCCAAAGCACGAGCACTGGTGGAGCAATCATCGATATTCTTGATGAAATTGGGGTGCTTATTCCAAAGAATGGTGAATACACAAAAGAAGTTGATATTACTAAAGGCGAATGCATCGGTATCAAGGTGAAAAACGAACATGCGAGCCAAACAGTGACAGTGTATTATACAATCACAGCAGACTTATCAGTTGTCTCTCAAAAGACTGCTAGCATCCCAACATCATTCTTTGTGGATGTCACGCATGGCAACCATTTTGATGTTCCTGTTTACAAAAAGACTGGGAAGGTATTTAAAGGTTATTATTCTATGAAAAATTCCGGAGCCCAAATCACAGATGAAAATGGCCATTCACTCGACGTTTGGAAATGGGACTCTGACAAAGAGTTATTCGCATTATATATCGATGATTAAAAAAGAATGCCCAAATGGGCATTTCTTATTTCTTTAATTCTTCAGCGATTTCTTTTTCGAAGCTTTCTGGTTTTTCTGTTGGGCCAAATCTGCCAACGACATTACCATTTCGATCGATTAAGAACTTTGTGAAGTTCCATTTAACATTGACTGGTTTGCCTTTCTCATTTTGAGTGATTAACCAACCGAATAGTGGCTCTTTCTTATCGCCTCTCACCTCAATCTTTTTGAAACGTGGGAATTGGGTGTTGTATTTGAGAGAACAGAACTGATTGATCTCGGCATCAGTGCCTGGGGCTTGTCTGAAGAATTGGTTGCAAGGGAAATCCAAGATTTCAAATCCTTGATCGCGGTATTTCTCATAGAGAGCTTCTAACGCTTCATATTGTGGAGTGAATCCACAGCCAGTCGCTGTATTGACGATGAGGAGTACTTTTCCTTTGTATTGCTCAAGGGAGACTTCGCTTCCATCTTGGGCTTTCACTTTAAAATCATAAACATTCATAATAATCACCTCGTGGCCTAATCTTAACATATAGAGTCATTTATACGTTAATAAAAAGACTTTTTATTTACTTATAAGCTAGACTATAATTAAAAAGATGAGCGAGATGGTTCTTGATAATCAAAAGGTTTCCCGAAAAGCGGGGGCGTTTGAAAAGCGTGTCCACGAGATCGATTTCATGCGTGGCGTGCTTATTTTGATTGTGGTTATGGACCACATTCTCAATAACATCATGCTTCATGCGGCTAACTGGGCGGACTGGGTCCCTCAAAATCCTGCTTTCCAAGATTTGTTCGATGGAATGGTGTGGTATTGGGACGGTGAACCCCGTGCGGTAATCCGTTATCTCGCTTTGTTCTTGTTCTGCTTTGTGAGTGGAATCAGTTCACAGTTCTCTCGTAATAACTGGAAGAGAGCTGGTGAATTATTAGTGGTGTGGGCTTTCCTCCTCGTCGGAGGCAGATTATTAGAAGCCTACAACTGGTTACCAGGGACGAACACTCGTATTGATTTCAATATCATCGGTGTCTTAGCGTTCTCCACATTGTTCTATTGTTTCATACAGAACCAGTCGTGGAAGGGGATGCTCGCAAGCTGCCTCATCTGGTTCCTTGTTTCCTGTTATCTCGTCCCATTCTTAGGAGCGATCAACACCTCAACGAAAGAAGGCGTCTATCTCCCAGCTTCTGAGAATATGAATATCTATCTCCCGGTTCTTTGGAACGGAAAAAGGTATTTTACCGCTGACTGGATGCCGTTATTCCCATATATCACATTCTTCTTTATGGGAGCGGTTTTCTCATATTTCTTCTATCGCGAGAAGAAGAGCTATTTCAAAAGACATGAATGGGAAAGACCTTTCTGCTTTGTCGGAAGAAATACGATTTGGATCTATTTAGGCCATCAAGTCGTCTTCATTCCTTTCTTCATGTTGATCGATGTGATCATAAAGGCGTGTTATGGAATCTAATGACAAAACGATGTATCAGGCTTTAAAAGAAGCCGCACTTGATTTCCCTCATGGGACTGCGATTTATTATCAAGGTAAGAAGATCTCTTATCGTTCTTTTCTTAAGAAAATTGATGATATGGCGGATAAACTCCAATATGGATTAGGGATCAATAAAGGTGATGTCATCCTTTTATCACAACCCAATATTCCTGATGTTTTAATTCTTTTCTATGCGATCAACAAGATTGGGGCAATCGCGAATATGGTTCACCCCTTCACTCCATATAATCAAATCGCGGCAATCTATAAGAAGACCAAATCTAAATATGCATTCCTATTTGAACAGAGAGTGGCGAAAGAGGTGGAGGCATATCGTGAATCAGCCGTGCATTGTTATGTCACTCGCGTGGAGAATTATCTCCCTCTATATAAAAAACTAATCTATCACTTCATGAATCGCAAGATTCGTCATAAATTAGGCCGCTATATCAAGTTCGGTGGGTTTAACTATATTCATAAACTCCCAAAAGCGAAAGCGAAAGCAGTGGAGGCGAAGAATAAATCTGGCCAGACTGCCGTTCTTCTTCATTCCGGCTCCACGACAGGCGCGCCTAAAACAATTTGTATTTCTAATGATGCTTTTAACTTCACGAGCTATAAAGCTTGTGAATTCGTAGACTGCAAACCTGAAGAGATCAGAGGCACGATGATGATGACGGTGTTACCAAGCTTCCATGGCTTTGGTCTCTGCATGGCGATGCATGCACCTTTGATCAACCGCTTTGGCTGTGGTTTAATTCCTAAGTTCTCTACCAAAGACGTCGTCGATATCATGAACCATAATAAGATGTCGGTCATCATCGGCATTCCCAAGATTTATGAAGCTTTGTTAGATGATCCAAAATTCGTGAATAATAAGAGACTCAAATACCTCAAAGTCTGTTTCTGCGGTGGTGATTCAATGAATGTCACTCTCAAAGAGAGATGGGATAAGACGGTGAAGGCTGATGATCATCATCGTCAAGTCTTTGAAGGATATGGCTTAACTGAAGCCATCTCTGTGAACTGTGTCAATACCTACGCGCATAATAGATTAGGCTCTATCGGTTATCCCGCTTCCGGAGTGAAATTCAAGATTATCGATGATAATGAAAATGAAGTTAAACCTGGTGAATTAGGCGAGATCTGCATACTTTCTGGCTCCGTGATGGTTGGCTATTATAAAGATGAAAAAGCCACTAAAGCGACATTCACCAAAGATGGATATCTCAAGACTGGCGATATCGGCTATATCGATGCGGATGGCTATATCTTCTTCAAACAGAGAAGAAAGAGAGTGATTAAGGTCTCCGGTGTCGGTGTCTTCCCAAGCGAAGTGGAACAACTCGTGGAATCTGTTCCTGGTGTTGAAGCGTGCTGTGCGATTCGTATCCCCGATCCAAAACTCGTCAACGCGATTAAACTCTATGTCGTCGCGAAGTTCTATGATGAACAGGGCATGAGAAGAGCGATTATGGCTAAGTGTCAACAATACCTCATCCGTTGGTCAGTGCCGAAAGAGATTGAGTTTGTCGATGAACTGCCTTATACCTTATTAGGCAAGGTCGACTTCGTGAAGATTCAAAAAGAAGAAGACGCGAAGAGAGGATTGTAATCCTCATCTGCGGCCATGGCGGAATGGTAGACGCGCTAGTTTCAGACGCTAGTGGGGAGACCCGTGGAAGTTCAAGTCTTCTTGGCCGCACCAATTATTGATTTAAATTATGGTGGATAAAAAGATTCGTTATGGACTATTAATAGTGGCTATCGGATACTTAGTGTCCGCCATTTTATTTTCCCTTGATATGCTAGGCTTATTCATGATGAGCCCAAGGAGTATTGGGCATTGGTCAACAGCCATTCTCTCCTATTTTTTAGGAGGGTTAGCATTATATTTCTTTTTCATCATGCCGAAGATGGCATCTGATAAGAAATGTAAGCAGCTTGGTATTATCGGGATGGCGAGCACACCGATACTCGCAGCGGTCTTAGTCTTTACCTGTTTTATTGTTCCTACAACATTAATAGTCGCGTTATGGTATTTCATCATCATGATGGTGATGGC
>JAFZVO010000020.1 GCA_017617775.1 Bacilli bacterium
ATTTTTCTTTTTATCTTCTTCAATTGCTTCATAAAGCATTGGGAGAGGATGATACCAGTGATAGATCGCTTCTATCGTATAGATCAAAGTCACATAACATAAAGCAATCGGAATCATGATTTGGGCTAATTCGAGTTGAGGATTATCGTAGTTCACAAAACAGATGATATCGAAGACGAGGATATAGATCATTAATGGGACTAACGCGCATTTATCAAGCGCGGAGTTCTTTTTCTTTCTGATTGGAGAACATAGATACCAGATGAAATCTAATAAACCGATAGAACTACCGAAGATGGTGATCCAGTTGATGACGCGGAGATGAGTTTCTCCGAAATTGATGACATGGACGAATTGGAGAATCGCGACCACTAAAAAAGCGACTGCGAATAATAAGAGTTCAATCGTATATATCAATTTGGCTTTTGTGAGTTCATCCATTTTCTTCTTCATATAATTTGTCCTTTTAATTAATTAAACATTTGTACGATAATAATACTATGAATAAGAAAGTTTTACTACCTTTGCTTCCTTTGTTCGCATTGTCTCTTTCCTCATGCTCTGGTGTGAATGTCCATCACAACATTGAGGAATACATCTTGAAGATGGATTATAAAGAAGACATGAAGATTCTCCAACTCTGTGATATTCACATCGGTGACAAGGACAATCGTCAACTTCATTATGACTTCATCGACTTGACAATCAAGGATGCAAAGCCTGATCTGATCGTTCTCGATGGCGATCTCTTCACTTTTGCTTCTCGTCACACGGCGAGGGAGCTCTTCAACTTCATCGATTCCCACGGTATTCCGTGGACAGCGACATTCGGAAACCATGACGAGCAATGTTATTTCTCGATCGATTGGCTCACGGGCTATCTCAACGATTACGGCTCAAACTGCTTATTCAAAGATATCCAAGATGACGATGTCTTTGGTAATGCCAACTTCGCAATCAATTTGATGAAAGGAGACGAAGTTTTTGAAACAATCGTGATGATGGACTCCAACCGTTATTGCTTCGGAGAGTATTTCGGTTATGACTACATTAAAGAGGGCCAAATCGCATGGTATGAAGAATTGATCAAATACGTGCAAGGGAATAACGCTACTCCTATTCCATCTCTTGCCTTCTTCCACATCCCATTCCCAGAATTCCAAACTGCTTGGGATGACTACAAAGCGGGTAGTGCGAAAGCCAATTTATTAATCGGTGAATTCGGTGAGAAGGTTTGCTGCCCAGATTATAACTCTGGCTTATATGCGAAGATGAAAGAATTAGGTTCGACTAAAGGCGTCTTTTGCGCGCATGACCACGTCAACGACTATTCTATCGATTATGATGGTATCGTCCTCTCATACGGCGTCCATTCCACGAATAGAATCTATTTGAACCCAGACATGTTAGGCGGACAAGTGATCACATTGCATAATGACAACACTTTCACACTCTCACATGTTCTCCACACATACGCGGAGGTGATGAACAATGAGTAAGAAAACTGCTGGTGTTGTTTTAATCATCTTAGCGGTCTTAGGTTCCGCGGCAACATTCTATGGCCTCAACTTATTATTCTCCGATATGGCCAATATGATGATGTCCTCTTTTACAAGTGACATCCTCTCTTCCTTGCCAGGCTTTATCATTTGCTTGGAGTTCATCTCTGCTTCGATGTATGTGCTACGTTATGTGCGTACCCCTGAATATCGAAAGAGAATGACTTTAACTTATCTCATCATCCTTGGAGTGTATTCACTTTTCGGTATCATCACGACGATTCTTTCGGGCGTCATCGTCTATGGTTCATTATTAGCTCCATATCCATTCAAAGGATATATGATTCTCTGCTTAGTGTTCCACGCGCTCTTGTTATTACTCTCCATCGGTGGGTATTATAACGCCTATCGTTTCATGAAGAACGATGAAACTAAACGTAAATGGAAAGTCAGTTATGTTCTTTATTCCATCACATTAGCGATTCTCACTTGCTTCTCTTATTATCGTTTTGGAGCGGTGCTTCTCGCCCCTGTGTTCGTGCAGTGGAGAACTCTCTATATGACTTGGCCGTTCTATCTTGCGATGTGTTTACCAATCGCCTTGCTCATCCATACTGTCTTATATGGCTTTGGAGTGTACCGTCAATATCCAAAAGCGGGCTTTATCCACGCGGCAGTGGTGACTGGCTTAGGCATCGCCTTATCATTAACAACCGTTTTAATCGGCATGAACAATACGCAGTTCATCTCTGCGATCTCTCCAGTGCTTCCACTTGAAAGACTTGCGGCCTTGCCAATTGATACGATTGTCTACATTCTCTTGATGGTCGGTTTCGGAGTGTTTGAAACCATCTATTCACTTCGTTATTACTTCCGTCATAAAGAAGCAAAATAATCGATATTTGCAAAGAAAAACGCGGAAATTCCGCGTTTTTTTGTTGCTTTTAACTTATCGATTAAATCGCCCAAGTACCATCTTTGAAGATTTGGATTTGTTTGCCGTTAACGTCTTCGCCGACGATGGATAAGTCAGGTGAACCAATCATGAAGTCGACGTGAATCATCGAATCATTAATTCCTCTTTCTTTGGCTTGTTCAGTGGTGAGAGTTGCCCCATCAGGGAGACATTCTTTAAAACCAGCGCCTAAAGCGACGTGGCAGACGGCATTCTCATCATAGAGAGTCTCATAGAAGAGAATTCCACTTTGATTGATTGGGGAGGAATATGGGACTAAAGCGACTTCTCCGAGCATACACGCTCCTTCATCCATTTTCACCATCTTCTCTAATGATTCTTGGTTCTTCTTCGCGTGGACTTCGCTGACTTTGCCGTCCTTGAAGACGAAATAGAAGTCCTCGATTAATTGACCTTGATATGATAGTGGTTTAGTCGCGACTAATTTACCTTCACAGTATCCAGCGCGTGGAGAGGTGAACACTTCTTCGGTTGGAATATTTGGATTGAAGACTTTGCCTTTATCAGTCTTCTCAATACCCGCACCCCAGTTGATACCCTCGATGAGTTCAACTTTGAAATCAGTTCCGGTAGAAGATTTGTAATAGAGATATTTTAAATTGAGATCGTGGAGTTTGTTTCTCTGCTGGGTTAAGAAGTCATTATGTTTCTTCCAGTTCTCCACAGTGTTATTCTCGTCAACACGGGAGGTGAGGAGAATCTTTTCCCATAATGATTCCATCGCATCCTCATCGCTTAAATTAGGGAAGATCTTCTTCGCCCATTTGAGACCTGGGACGCCAGCGATACACCACTTGTATTTGCCGTCCATCTGGTCGCGGTAAGGTTTGATCTTTGGATACTGTTTCATTCTTGCCTTTGCCATCTTCGCGACATTGACACCTTTTAAGGCATCTGGATCATCGGAGACGATATAGAGCATGGAAGGTAATTTCTTCACTGAATATTTGTATTTCGCGAGACGGTATGGAGGAACCTTGCCGAGTTCACCTAATGTCATATATTTGTAATTGAGTTTAGTGAGGGGGTCATAATACCAATCGACGACGACTTTTCTCGCCCCGGCTTTATAGCATTCTTCAACGACCATCTTCACGAATTCGGGTTGGTCTAATCCCGCGGTGATCCAAACCTCATCGCCTTTTTCGACATTGATGCCGATGTTCGCGAGGAGTTTAGCGTATTGTAATAATAATTCTTGTTTCATAATCAGGTTTCCTTTCTTCAAAATATTACAAACTTTCTTTACCAATATAAAGAATTTGTTATAATACTACTTGCGAAGAGGTAGTCTATGCTCATTAACGATTTACAAAAAGCGAATATTGAAGCGATGAAAGCCAAAGACCAGGATGCTCGTAGCATTCTCTCCGTCGTCCTCACAAAGTACAAACTCCAAGAGGTCGAAGCGAGAGCCGCGGGTAAATCCATCGGTGATGCGGAACTCTTATCCATCATTCAAAAAGTTCTCAAAGAACTCTCTGATGAAAAAGAAGGGTATGCGAAAGTCCTAAACCAAGAGAGAGTCGATTCTATCACTCGTCAAGAGAATGTGATTAAGGGATACTTACCACAACAGCTCAGCGAAGATGAGATTCGCGCGGAAATCGCAAAATTAGACGACAAGTCTCTTCCAAACATCATGAAACACTTCAAGATGAATTTCGCTGGTAAAGTGGATATGTCTAAAGTGTCTCAAATCGCTAGATCTTTATAAGGTCTAACCTCTTGGGGGTATCGTACAAAGGTAGTACAGCGGTCTCCAAAACCGTCAATCAGGGTTCGAGTCCTTGTGCCCCCGCCAAAACAAAAAAATACACGTACGTTAAGTACGTGTTTTTGTTCACTAGTTTTTATGATTCGTGAGGTCCTTGGTTGAAGCCTTTCTTTTGCTTCATGACAATTGTAGTGCTTTCTATTCCTTCTATTTTCTTTAATTCCATTGTGAAAAATTGTAGTAAGAGCTTGTTGCTGTGATAAGGGAAATAAGCTTTCGCGGTGATTTTGCCATCGCTGATATCGACGATATCGATGTTTCTTAAATTCATCGCGTTTTTTGAACAGACATCACTGATGGTTTCGATGATGGAGACATCATCTTTGGCTTTGACGATGACATGTGGCGCTCTTTGATCGATACCGACGATGACCTTATTTCTAATAAAAACTACTAACATTGTTAGGGCAGTAGCAATAACGGCTTCCACAACAAACCCGGCTCCAACAGCCATACCAACCGCTGCACAAATCCAAATGGTAGTAGCAGTGGATAA
>JAFZVO010000021.1 GCA_017617775.1 Bacilli bacterium
ATGGCAACTTCGTGAAAGCGGGCGGCAACTGGTCTGGACAATACACATTAGACCTCGAGAAACCAGAAGTGCTTGATTATATTAAGAAGTGCCTCAACTGGTATATGGAGTTAGGCTTTGATTTCTTCAAACTCGACTTCCTATACGCGCCTGGTCTTGATGTGCCTGAAGGATATAGCCGCTGCCAGTGGCAAGAGAAGTCTTATCGCTTCCTCAAGGAGACTCTTAAAGGGAAGACGATTCTCGGCTGCGGAGCGACACTTGTGAACTGTATCGATAACTTCGATTATCTCCGCATTGGGCCAGATGTCTCATTAGAATGGGATGATGTCTTCTATATGCGTTTATTCCATCGTGAAAGACCATCATCCAAAGTGACGTTGCAGAATACCATCTTTAGAAGCATTCTCAATGATCGTTGGTTTGGTAATGATCCAGATGTCTTCTTACTGAGAGACAATAACGTCAAGATGAACGCGGATCAAAAGAAGTCTTTAGCGGTGATCAATTCCTTGTTCTCCTCTGTCTTAATGACCAGTGATGATATTGGAACATATGATGAGGAGAAAGAGAAACAATTACAAGGCGTGTTAGATAACTTCTTGCACGCGAAAAACGCAGGTTTTGCCAAAAAAGACGGCAAAATCCACATATTTTATGAATTAAATAATCAAAAATTCCAATATGTTTATGACTATAAGAAAGGAGTTTTAACCAATGGATAAAAGCAGTGTAATCTATGGCAATCCAATGCCAGCGAAAGTCGTGAAGAAAGCGGAGAAGAGCAAAGCGAAATTCATCAAGAAATATGGTGATGATAGCCAAAAAGAATATCGCATCGCTTTTAAAAATATTCCAACTCTAGATTTCATCGGAACGAAGAATATCGTCTTCACTGACCAACCTCATTCCGAGAAGTTTGATCCCAAAGCTTTAATCGTCGGCAACATCAGAATGGGCTTCGGTCATTACCGTATCTCCATCGCGATCGCCTCCTGCGCGAAAGCGTTAGGTTATAATCCATACTGGCTCGACTTAGCGAGCTTTGATGCGACGGGCAGCAAGATGATCAGAGAGCAAAACGATATGTATTCTCTCGCCTCTCGTATCTCTCAGAAATCCAAACTCTTCAACTACTTTGTCTGGGAACCACTGAACTGCGAAGGATTCAAAAAGATTTCCTATAACGCGAAGGATCAAAAGAACTCCGAATTATTAGTCCCGATCTACCATGATATCCCTCGTGATATTCCATATGTCGCCACTCACGTGTGGCCTGCTCAAGCGGCTGTCCATGCTGGTATGACTAAAGTGGTTAATGCTGTCCCAGATAACTGGCCAATGGGTTTACACCTCGCGGAAGGTTCTCTCATGACTGTCCAAACTCAATTCGCATACGCGGGTTATAAGACGTTAAGAGGTTTTGATAAAAAACCATTAAAAGGTATGAGAGATGACCAAATCAAAGTTGTCGGTTGTTATGTCGATCACGAACTCTTGGTCGATTTAGATAAAGATAATATCGCGAGAAGAGATCGTTTAGAAAACGGTAAACCACTTCGTTTCCTCATGACTGTCGGTGGGGCCGGCGCGGGTTTTGACCAATATCTCGCAATGGTTAAACACCTCTTACCATATGTTGAACAAAAGAAAGTCGCCTTATTCATCAACTTCGGTGATCACGTCGATGTCTATAAGAAACTCTCTGAAAAGATTCCAGGCCTCAAAGCCAAAGAATATTTCAATCAATATGAAGATGTGCAGAAATTAAGAGACGAATTACTAAAAGGTGATGCGGAAGGCGTATACGCAATCTATAACAAAGATATCTTCCAAGCCGTCTATTCCACAAACCTCTTGATGAGAACATCTGACTTATTAATCACTAAACCAAGTGAACTCGTCTTCTACCCAATTCCAAAACTCTTCACCAAGCACATCGGTGGCCATGAAGTGTATGGCGGTATCTTCGGTAGAGAATATGGCGATGCGACTGTTGAATGTCCAACGATCAAGGAAGCTAATGAGATGTTAGACTATCTCATCAATGATCCAGACTTGCTCACGCAGATGACTCATCGCATTGATGAACTTCATGAAGCCGGCCATTATAACGGTGGTTATGAAGCTGTCAAACTCGCCGCAGCGAGAAAATAATTAGTAATTATAAAGCCATCTTAGAAGCAAACTAAGGTGGTTTTTATATTGTTTTGATTTATCTTGTATATTTTTGTATTTCGTTATATAGTATTGATGTAAGGAGGTGCTTATGGGTGTAAAATGGATTAACAAAACTCAAGCAGAAGGAACCGCGACAATGTTCCCAAACTATCTTCTCACCAACCGTGAATTCGTCAGCAAGTTTGAAGATAAATATTCTGCTTTAGTGGGGCTTGATGATGATACGGATCAAATCGTCTTAAAACCATTATCTAAAGATGAAGATATGGATCCAAAGTATCAAGATAGCCTTAAAATTAAAATCAACATTCAAAAGAGCTATATTCGATTCGGTAATACCAAATCGATGAGCTTAATCGCTTCTCTCCTCCATGTGGATGTCCCGAAGACAGGTTTAAAAGGGAAATCCTTCTGGAACGAGAAAGAAGAAGCGTTATTCATTATCTTAGGAGGTAACAAATAATGGCAGAATACATGTGGATTAGTTGGCTCAGCGTCTTCGTCATCGCCCTCATCATTGAGGCGAGCACGACAGAACTCGTCTCCGTCTTCTTTGCCTTCGGAGCGTTGATCGCGAAGGTCATATCCTTCATTCCTGGTGTGGAATGGTGGGTCCAACTCGTCGTCTTCGTAGTGTTATCTGGAGTTTCTCTCGCGGCCTTACGTCCGCTTGTGAAGAAATACTTCAACAAAGAGAAGAGAAGTACAAACGTCGATGAATTGATCGGTAAAAGAGCCAACGTCGTCGATGTCAATAACGACGGCTATCCAGAAGTGAAAATCA
>JAFZVO010000022.1 GCA_017617775.1 Bacilli bacterium
CCTGAGCCATGATCAAACTCTCAATGTTTGTATTCTAGTTCAAAATAATTATCTGGTTTTGTATTGTTAAAAAATTGACGTTAATGATGTTTGTACATCTGTTTAGTTTTCAAAGATCAGTTGCAACGCTTATATTACTATGTAATACTCTAAGTCCTCTCAGACCGCGTGCTTAAAAACTATACCACTAATAAAATTAGCAAGTCAAATACTTTTTTCACTTTTTTTATATTTTTCTTAAATTTTGTGGATATGTGGAAAACTATTGTGCATTTTGTGGATTACTTCGGTGGGTAAAATAGATGATCAAACCGATTAAAGCGGACATGAAATAGGCGACAGAAACGATTAAATTGAGAATCATGATGAGGTCGCTTTCGGGAATGAGAACCGCATGATAGGTGATGAAAAAGATCTGTCCCACTAACACGACCATCTTCATCTTCTTATAATCCTTTAAATATAAAGCGATAGTATTGATAATCGTACCGATAATCGGTAAAAGGGTCAACCAACTGCTCCATTCGAGGATGGAGAAGACAATTAATGCCGCGGAGAAAGCAAATAACCAGATGATAGAATCCGCCCACTTATATTTATCTCGATAGAGAAAGATGACATCTCTCACCGCACCAACAACGCCAGAAGCGACCATCGCCAAGATAACCTTATCTTGTAGATACATGTATATGCATACGTAACAAGCGATTTTGACGATATCAAAAGTAAAACGGATAATTAAAGAATATTTTCGATTAGGCATTATAAACTGAGTAATGCAGATCACAATACTCAAAATGCTTAATGCAACTGCGGCAATATACCAACCATTCATACTCAGTTATTCTACTCGTATCTCTTTTTTATTAAAATAAAAACTTTATATATTTATTTATATTTATATATAATAGATAAGAATAAGGAGTACGCATATGAAAGTATTTATGGTCGGCGGCACAGGTTTATTAGGCGCTGAAGCTGCCAGAATATTCATTGAAAGAGGGCATGAAGTCCGTTCTGTCGCTCTTCCCCCACTTCCAGAAGGAGCCCCCATTCCCGAGAAGATGGAATTAACTTTTCAAGACATCAACAAATTAAGTGATAAAGAAGTGAACAAATTATTAGAAGGATGCGATACATTCGTCTTCGCTTCTGGTATTGATGAGAGAGTAGAATGTCCCCCACCAGTCTATGACTGGTATGACAAATATAACATCAAGCCATTAGAAAGACTTCTCCCATTATGCAAAAAAGCCGGTATTAAGAAGGCTGTTGTCCTCGGATCATATTTCTCAATGTTAAACAAAGAAGAATATGGCTATAAACAAAAACTCCCCGCAGGATTATTAGAAAGAAACCCATACATCCGCGCACGTATTAAACAAGAAGAGGTTGTTCAATCATTCTGCGATGATAAATTCGACGCAGCGGTTCTTGAACTCCCATATATCTTCGGTACTCAACCTGGTAGAAAACCAGTCTGGACTGTCTTAATTGAACAATTAAAAGGAATGGATAAACTCCCATTCACAATGTATCCCGGTGGCGGCACAGCGATGCTAACAGTCCGTCAAGTCGGTGAATCCATCGTTGGAGCAGCCGAGAAGATTGATGGACAAGGATTCAAAGCCTGGCCAATCGCAATGTATAACCAAACTTGGAGAACATTCCTCAAAATCGTCTACGCCGCACGCGGTATGGAAGATAATCGTCGCATCATCTCTATCCCCGCGTGGGTGATGAAGATGGGCACGAAGAAGATTGTTGAAGAATATAAAGCCAAAGGTATTGAATCCGGCTTAGATGTCAACTATCTCCCATATATTATGAATCTCAACTTATTCATCGATAATAAATACGCGAAAGACTTAGGCGTCACCGAAGATAATATCGGTAAAGCCATCTTCGATTCCATCGATGTCTCCTGCAAATGCGTGGAAGGAGAAGTCGAACTCGTCGGAATGAAAGGCGAATAATAAAAACAATTCATCAAAAAAGTGGCAACCACCACTTTTTTTCTACTTGTTTTCGTTTCTCTCGTATAATGCTTTAACCGCTTTATCGAGCTCTTCCGGATTGATCTTTTGGATATCTCGAGACTCAATTGTTTTAATGATCTTTGTGAGCTGCTTACGGTTTAAGAGGAATAATTGATTGCTCTTGCTATCAATCTTGGTTTGACAGTCATCATTCACAATTGTGAACCCCACCATCATCTCCGTGGGTAAACCCGTCGCGGAGGAGAGCTGTCTAATCGTTTGACTCAAGGATAAGAATGGGTTATCGACATATACTTTATCACCATTCCTGGATAATAATATCAAAGAGGCATTCGTGTCATTACCCATCAGATTACCTTCGGTATAACGGTCTTGGCAGATATAGATATATTTCTCTGCGAAGATGATATGGTCAATTCTCACCTTATGCACTTCGTCGATGGAGAAGACATAATTATTTATCAAATAATAATCGTTATTCAAAACGATGCGATAGATGCGGTGATAAACATATTTATTGAAGTTCACCCTCTGATAGAGATGGGCAAATGGAAAACGAAATAAAAGAAATAATCCCACGATGATGATAATGGGAACGACGATGATAAAGGCGATTTGAATATTTGTTAAGTAGATCATAATCAATCGTAAATCGTCTCTCCATTTTTCGCCGCAAAGATAAATCTCTCTAATTCTTCTCTGCTCGTCTTACGAGAGATCAATGGTAAGTTATCGATATCAAACCAGTTGACATCATCGGTTTCATATTCATGTTCCCCTAATTCACTTGTCGCCTTCGCTTCAAAAATCGCGACGTATTCAGGGATATTTTTATTGCTCTTAAATGGGGTGCGAGATGTTAAGCCCACTAAACGGACAATCTCAATCTCCACGCCAGCTTCTTGTTTGGATTCGTTCTTTGCAGTCTCACTCGGCGTGTCATATAAATCCGCCCAACCACCTGGAAGAGAATAAGCTTGCAATTCTTTTTCTCTGACCATCAAAACTTTAGTTTTATCTTCATTAAAAATGATGGTTCTGACAGAAATGGATGGAGTTGGATAGATATCTCTTTGGAAATAGTTTGGTCGATCGAGTTTCACTTCCATAAATTTCTCAAGCATTTGCAAAGAAATATCATTGATTTGCTGGTAATTTGTTAAGGCATAAGGGTCCTTAGAAAAAACCAAGCCAATCTTTGCGATTGACTGGATTTTCACTATATAGTCGTATATTTCTTTATAATCCATGGATTATTCTTTGGCTTTGCTCAAATCCATATGTGTTTCAAAAACACGGAGGAATGTCGATGGCTCGCAGCTCACGAGTTGGCCGTTGACGGCGAGGGAGATACGACCTGTTTCTTCAGAG
>JAFZVO010000023.1 GCA_017617775.1 Bacilli bacterium
GATTCGTCTTAAAGAAAGCTCTTGAAGCGCATGTTAAACCAATCGTTTGTATCAACAAAGTCGATAGAAGCAACATCGATATCGCTGAGACCCTTGATCAAGTCTTAACCCTTTTTATTGAACTCGGCGCACCAGATGAATTCCTCGATTTCAAAGTCGTTTATACATCCGCATTAAAAGGTACATCATCACTTGATCCAGACCCAGCTACACAAAAACCTGGAATGGATGCAGTTCTTCAATTAATTATTGATGAAACACCTGCTCCACAAGTCGATGAAACAAAACCTCTTCAACTTCAAATTTCCTTACTCGATTATAACGACTTTGTCGGTAGAATCGGTATCGGCACAATCAAAAGAGGCAGCATTTCCGTCAACGATATCGTTACAGCCTGTCGTTTAGATGGTTCCACCACAACCTTTAGAATCATGAAATTGTTCGGTTTCGAAGGATTGAAGAGACTCGAAGTTGAGCATGCTGTTGCTGGTGAAATCGTCGCTATTGCTGGTTTACCAGATATCAACGTTGGAGAAACAGTTTGTCCAACCAATGCAATTGATCCACTCCCACTTATTAGACTTGATGAGCCAACCCTCCAAATGACCTTTGGAACCAATACATCGCCATTATCAGGACATGATGGAAAACTCTTAACTGCAAGAAAGATTGAAGAACGTCTCTTTAGAGAAACTCAAAAAGACGTCGCCTTAAAAGTTAAAAGAATTCCCGATTCCGAAAGCTGGATTGTTTCTGGTAGAGGCGAACTCCATTTATCCATTCTCATTGAAAATATGAGAAGAGAGGGATTTGAACTTCAAGTATCTAAACCAGAAGTTATCATCAAAGAAATTGATGGCGTGAAATGCGAACCATTTGAGGATTTAGAGATTGATATCCCTAACGAATATGTTGGAGATGTTATGGTCACCATGGGTTCTCGTGGTGCGGAACTCGTTAATATGGACGCTAAAGAAACTGTGACAAAACTTACATATGTCATCGCTTCTCGTGGTTTATTAGGATATGTCACTAACTTTATGACATTAACTAAAGGTTATGGAATCTTATCCCATACCTATAAAGAATATCGTCCAATCACCACCGCATCTCTCGGCGAAAGACAAATCGGTGTTTTAGTGGCTACCGAATCAGGAACCGCTACTCCATATGCCATTGAACACGTCGAAGAAAGAGGAACGATGTTTATCGAACCTGGAACCGAAGTTTATGAAGGTATGATTATCGGTGAAAATAGATATGATATCGATTTAGCGGTCAACGTCGTTCTTAAAAAGAATCTTACCAACGTCAGAAGTTCCACAAAAGATAACACAGTCGTATTAAAAACACCTCGCAAGATGAGCTTAGAGGCGTGTTTAGATTATATTAATTCCGATGAATTAGTTGAGATTACTCCATTAACATATCGTATGAGAAAGAAGATTCTCAATACTAGTGAAAGAAAGAAATATGACGCACATAAACGTGCTGAAGCAAAAGAATAACCCCAATGGGGTTATTTCTTTTCTTCTTGTTTTTCGTCTTTAGCTTTCTTCTTATCATCTTCATAATGTTCGAGATTAAGCCCCACAACATCTTCGACTGGAAGAGTAAAGGCGATGCCTTGTCCTTTGGTTTGAAGACCAGCTTTTTCATAGATGGCCATCAAGATTTTATCGGCCACTTTTTTATTAGCTAAGATGAGAACCATTTCTTTATCAGGAGTAATGACGATACCGAAACGTTTTTCCATCTCTTTATTGCCAGTTCCACGAGCGTGAACAACTGTTCCACCATGAGCGCCAACACTTCTTGCAGCGTCCATGACAAGTTCGGTAAAACCAGTATTAACTAGTGCGATGATTAGTTGATATTTTTCCATGTTTCGTCCTCCTTTAGTATGAATTAGTTAAGAAATAATATATTTTTTTGCCGATTAATGAATCGACAGGGATTGAGAATGAGATACCTTTATTCTGCTCGCTCCCTGGGGTCACCAGGTAATCTTTTAAGACATAGCAGGCATCGCTTCTTTTATCCTCTCTAACGAGTGAAACGATAACCCCTTTCTTATCATCTCTCATTCCTAAGATATCGTAGATTTTTTTATTTGATGTTCCTTGTCCGACTTGAATGATGCTCATCGAACATCCAACACCTTCAAGTATTTTGACCACTTGATCGCTTTGGTGATAGTCGACAATCGTGATGAAAACGTAGAGCTTATGGAGATGTTTTCTCGACTCTATTGCGTCTTTCTTTTCTACTTTTTTCTTACCGATGAATGGGATAGCCATAAATTACCTCATGAAAAGTGAATGATTTCAGCATCATTTTCATCAAATGCTTGTAAACGCATGCGACGAATAGCCATTGCTTCTTTAATCTTTTGCGCTGCACCTAATAATTGAATAGCGAGGATTGGTGTTAAAGCGATTAATCCCACCAAACCAAAAGCGAATTCATAAACATTGCCATCTGGATATTTACTGATGAAGACACCAATAGTTAATGGTAAAACAAATGATACAGCAACTGGACCTGATGCGGTTCCACCAGAGTCAAAAGCAATGGCGACGAATAAATCAGGAGATGTGAGCATCAAGCCAATTGATAAGAGATAGCCTGGAATAATGTAATACATCACTGAGAAATTATATAAGGCACGTGTCATCGCTAACGCGACAGCAACACCAACACCAAGAGCCAAAGCGATAAGGATAGTTGATCTTTTAATCGTGCCAGAAGAAACATCTTCAATTTGTTTAGTTAAAACGTGGACTGCTGGTTCGCAAAGAATGGTCACCATACCTAAAATAAAGGCGAATACAATGATTAAACCATTGTTTTGGTCACCCATAGAAACACCAATTCTTCTTCCAACAGGTGATAAGCATGAACCTACCGCGGTAAGGAAGATGACTAATCCAACATAAGAAATACCAAATCCAATAATCATCGAAAGAATCTTAGAAACTGGGAGTTTGATAAAGATTAATTCATAGACTAAGAAGATTGAGATAATTGGAAGCATGGCGATTAATACCTCAATCAATGTTCCCAAGCTACTTCCATGTGGGAAGATTGTTCCTCTGATGGAGGTGAAAAC